>NZ_JBHXNK010000010.1:0-200781 GCF_042719755.1 Nocardia sp. NPDC058519
TTCGCCAAGAAGCTCAACTCGGCGGTCTTCCCCGGCCAGCAGGGTGGCCCGCTCATGCATGTGATCGCGGCGAAGGCTGCCGCGTTCAAGATCGCTGCTACCGAGGAGTTCGCCGACCGTCAGGTTCGTACTCTGTCGGGTGCCCGGATCCTCGCCGAGCGTCTGACCGGTGCTGACGTCAAGGACAAGGGTGTTTCCGTCCTCACCGGCGGCACCGATGTGCACCTGGTCCTGGTCGATCTGCGCAACTCCGAGCTCGACGGTCAGCAGGCCGAAGACGTGCTCCACGAGGTCGGTATCACCGTCAACCGCAACGCGGTCCCGTTCGACCCGCGTCCCCCGATGGTGACCTCGGGCCTGCGTATCGGAACGGCGGCTTTGGCGACTCGTGGTTTCGGTGATACCGAGTTCACCGAGGTAGCCGACATCATCGCCGCCGCGCTGGCTGGCACCTCCGATGTCGACACCCTGCGTGGTCGTGTCTCCAAGCTGGCTCAGAGCGTCCCGCTGTACCAGGGCCTCGAAGACTGGCGCCTGCTCGGCTGAGCCGGCCCCCACACGAAACGCCCTCGCCGACCGATACTTTCGGTCGACGGGGGCGTCGTCGTGACAGGGGATGGTCGGTATCGATTGTCGGAACGCACAAAGTTCCGGCGAATTGCCTACGTGGCTAATGGAATACGGCATGGTCAGTCCGTATGAAATATCGACGTGCGCTCGCGCGCGAGGTCGGCGGGGAGGTGCACGCGTTCGAGCTGCTCTCCGAGGCCGAGGCCAGGGAGCTGATCGAACTGTTCCGGGCCGCGCGAGCCAACGAGGTGCGGGCACTGCGCCGGGCCATCGATGCCGCGCTCACCGCGATGCCCGTCCCCCTGCGCAAGGTCACCCGCAAGATCATTTTCGGCAGCTGAACCGATGATCGAGACCGAACTGGAAGCCCAGACCCAACTCGTGGTGCTCGCGCGCACCCTGCAGGTGCCGCCGCAACACCTCGCGCCGCTGGCTCGTCTCGGCGCGGTCCATCTCTCGGCGATGCAGCGGCAGATCCTGCGCGCGCTGCACGCCGAGCACGCGGACATGTTCCGGCGGATCGGCCCGGTCGTGCCGATCTTCCCGGTCGCTCTCGGTGTCGCGCTGTTCGAGCGGGTGGTGCCGCCGGTGGTCGCGGCCAGATTCCTCGGGGCGGTCGGCGTCAAGTATCCCGAGAAGTGCGCGCAGGCGTTGTGCACGGTCGACGCCATCTACGCGGCCGACGGCGCACCGTTTCTCGACCCCGACGTCTTCGAGCAGCTGATGCGGTACGGCAGGCCGGAGCCGATCACCCTCATCATCAACGAGCTACTGCGGCGTCGCGACTATGTGACAGCGGCGCGGTTCCTCTCGGTGGTGAACGAACCCTTGGTCGCGGCATTGGAGCAGACCGTTCTCGACGATGCCGGTCTGGTCTTCACCGCCGCCTACGCCTACCCCGCGCACACGCTGAGCCGGATAGTCCGGCAATTGCTCGCGGGCCCGCGCGGGCGGGTACCCGGCATGCTCCAGACGGTGCTGGCCGGTCCGCCCGCCCTGCATCACGCGATGCTCGCGTTCTTCTGCAAGGTCGCCCCCGATGTCGCGGCGACCCTCGGCGACATCTTCTTCGGCCGCGGTACCACGCACGAGGTCGGTCGATTCCTGCTCACCGCGGTCAACCGGAACGCCTCTCCCGCCCTGCTCACCGTCATCGGCCGGCTCAATCCGGTTGCCCTGTGGGCACTGTCGACGAACCCGCAATTCGCCGACACCGACGTGCTCGGGGCACTGGTCCGCTCGCTGGACGGTAAGGACGAAGCCGACCCGTGGCGCGGCCTTTTCGCACTCTCCGCCCGCCTGAGCGAACCGGCTCGCCGCCACATCGCCGCCACCCTGGCCGAACTGGACGAAACCTCGGTAGCCGCCCTCCCCGCCCACGCGACCGACGCCACCTACTGGCCCGCCCTCCTGCAGCTGCTCGCCGAATCCGAACCGGCCGCCCAATCCAGAGTCGCCGCGATCTGGTCGCGCCTTCCCCCCGAATGGCAAGCAGGCATCGAACGCCACATCCACGAGAACCGCTACGACACCCGCCTGAGCCGCATCACCAACGCCCTCACCACCGTCACCCCCGAAGAGGTCTTCTTCCGCCGCCGCCAGCAGATCCGCCAACGAGGAGAAGACCACTTCGCATCGTGGTGAGCCGGCTCAGTTCACCAGGGGTCGCAGGGCGCGGCCTGCCTGGTCGATGATGCCGGGTTCGTGGCCGTTGGCGATCAGGTTGACGATGAGGCCGTCGATGCCGTGATCGAGGACCCGGGTTCGGATCTGCTCGGCGACTTCGTCCGGGGTGCCGGCGAATTGGCGGTCGGCCACGGTGGTGCGGCGTTCGGCTTCGGTCATGGTGGACAGGTCGATGCCGAGGCGGGACAGCATGTCGGACTGGGTCTTTCGGGCGCGGTCGCCGTCTTCGTCGACGATGGCCATGGCGAGGAAGCTGGTTTCGAGGGTGGCGGGGTCGCGGCCGGCTTCGTCGCAGCGCTGGTGCAGGGCGTCGAGTTTGCGTGGCAGTTCGGAGGCGTTGCAGATGATGTTGAGGTGGTCGGCGAAGCGGGCGGCCATGCCGAAGGTCTTCTTCTCGCCGCCGCCGCCGAGCAGAATCGGCAGGTCGTCGCGGATGCGTGGCTCGTTCATCGCGTCTTCGGTGCGGTACCACTTGCCGTCCAGGGTGGAGCGCTGTCCGCGCAGCATCGGGGTGATGATCTGCAACGCCTCGTCGAGCCGCTCGAATCGCTCGGTGAACGTGCCGAACTCGAACCCGTACTGTCGATGCTCGAGCTCGAACCACCCGGCCCCGATCCCGAGCACCGCCCGCCCGCCGCTCACCACATCGAGCGTGGTGACGGTCTTGGCCAGCAGTGCCGGATTCCGGTAGGTATTGCCGGTTACCAAGGCCGACAACTGGATTCGCTCGGTCGCGGTAGCGAGGCCGGATAGCGCCGAGTACGCCTCCAGCATCGGCTCCTCGGGCCCGCCGATCAACGGCAACTGGTAGAAGTGATCCATCACGAAAGCGGCGTCGAACCCCGCCGCCTCCGCCTCCCTTGCCTGCGCGATCACCGCGGGAAACAGCTCACGCACCGAAGCGGTGTTGCTGAAGTTGGGCATCTGGTAACCGAGTCGAATGCTCATGAAATCGACCATATGACCTGGAGTGCACTCCAAGTCAAGGGCTACACGCCGACTGTCTGCGGGTAGTCGATCAGGTCGATGTCGTTGGCGGCCTTGTCGCCGTATTTCATCATCATGGTGAAGAAGCGGGATCCGAGGAACCAGTTGCGGACCTTGATGCCACGGGCGGTCTTCGGTGTGAGGAAGCGGCCCGCGTTGCTGCTGCCCGCGATTTTCGCGTAGCGCTTCATGATTCGGTCGTATTCGGCGAACGCGGTGACGTGATCGCCTGCGGCGGCGGCCAGTTCGCCCGCGAGGACGTAGGCGCCGACGATGGCGAGGCCGGTTCCGAAGCCCGCGAGGGTGTTTCCGTAGGCCGCGTCGCCGATGAGGGCGACGCGGCCGCGGGTGTAGGCGCCGTTCATGCGGACCTGGCTGATCGAGTCGAGGTAGATGTCGTCGAAAGCGGCCAGGTCGGTGAGCATGCGTGGGGCGTGCCAGCTCATGTCGGCGAAGGTCGCTTCGATGATGCGGCGTTGGGCAGCGGGGTCGTTGCGGGGGTAGTCGAGTTCGGGGGCGGCGAACATGTACATCTGCTGGGCCTTCGGACCGCCGTCGATGGCGAGTTTGCCCGGGGTGTTGTGGGCGTAGCCTGCCGCTTTGTCGCGGGAAGTGGCCGCATCGCTCCAGCGGCTGGCACCCGCCACGCAGTAGTAATAGCCGAGGTGCGCGACGTAGTCGGATTCGGGGCCGAACGCCAATTTCCTTACCCGCGAATGGATTCCGTCGGCGCCGAGGACGAGGTCGAAGGTGCGGGGCGGGTTGTTCCCGAACCGTACCGCCACCCCGTCGCCGGTGTCGCGCAGGTCGGTGATGGTGTCGCCGAAGAGGTACTCGACGGTGCCTGCGGTTTTGCGGTACATGATCTCGGCCAGGTCGCCGCGCAGGATCTCCACGTCACCGCCGGTGAACTCGCCCGGCATCACCCCGAGCTCGCGCCCGTCCTCGTCGACGAAAACCAGGTCGGTGGTGCCGGTGCGCCTGGCGCGAACCTCGTCGAGAATGCCCATCCGCTCGAGCACTGTGAGGTGGGTCTTGCCCTTGAAATCCACCGCCTGGCCGCCCGCCCGCAGTGCGGGGGCGCGCTCGACGACAGTGACGGAAAAGCCGTATCGGTGCAGCCAGTAGGCCAGGGCGGGGCCGGCGACACTGGCGCCGGAGATGAGGACGGTACGCACGATGAACTCCTGGAAGATCTGTGTCCGATGTAATCTGTATCCGGTAGATACAGATTAGAGTATGGTAGACACAGTTTCGCGTCAAGATGGTTTCCGAGAGGATGGACAGATGCCGCCGCCGACCACAGTCGAGCTGTTGTGGGGGACCATGCAGCGTCCCAAGCGCGGGCCCAAACCCGCGCTCACCCTCGACGGGATCGTCGCCGAGGCCATCGCGCTGGTCGATGCCGAAGGACTGTCCGCGCTGTCGATGCAGCGACTGGCCGAACGCCTCGGCTTCACCAAGATGTCGCTCTACCGGTACGTGCCGGGCAAGGAGCAGCTGACCGCGCTGATGCTCGACGCGGCGATGGGTGAGCCGCCTGATACCGCGGGTTCGCAGCAGAACTGGCGCACAGCTCTGCGCGACTGGGTCGAGGCGATCTTCGCGCGCTACCTCGCACACCCGTGGACGATCGAGCTCACCCTCGGTGTGCGCCCCTTCGGCCCGAACGAGATGGGGTGGACCGAAGCCGCGCTCGCCGCGTTGGCTCAGACCGGCTTCACCGGCTCGGAGAAGCTCGACACGATCGTCGTGCTCAACGGTCACGCCCGCAACCTGGCCCAGCAGGTCGCGTCGATGAGCGGCGACGGCGAACTTCGGTTCACCGAGCAATTCGCCGAGATGATGACCGCCGCGGCAGGCCGCTATCCCGAGGTGCTCGCGGCCTTCACCGAGGAAGCCGCCGCTGCGGCGGGCAGCGGCGGACCGAACGACGCCCTGCGTTTCGGTGTCGACCGCATTCTCGACGGACTCGCCGCGCTGGTCGATCAGCGAAACTTCAGCAGCCCCCTGGTCCCGCCGCGATCGTCGTCCTAGGCTCTTCCCATGACCGACGAGCCGGAACTGCCGGAGCCCGCTGTCACCATCGTTCGCGAATTCTTCGCCGCGCTCGAGCTCAGCGCTGTCGACGAGGCGCTCGATCTCCTCGATCCCGCGATCGTCTGGAAGAACGCCTCACTGCCGTCCGTGCGCGGCAAGCAGCGGGTGGCCGCGGTGTTGCGCGGCCTGGATCGACCCAAGCTCGGGTTCTCCGCGCAGATCCACCACATCGCCGCCGACGGCGACATCGTGCTCACCGACCGCACCGACTACCTGCACTTCGGCCCGGTGCGGATCGGCTTCTGGGTGAGCGGCACCTTCGAGCTGCGCGAGGGCCGAATCCTGCTGTGGGACGACCACTTCAGCAAGGGCAACGTCCTGCGCGGCACCATAGTCGGCGTGGCGAAGGCGATCACCGGGCGCTGACTACCGGCGCTTGCGCAGATAGTCCAGGTAGGTCGGTCGCAGCACGTCGGCGAGTTTTCCGTCGCCCGCGTGGAAGTAGTCGTCGATCATCGGCAGCACGTATTTGATGTCGGCCGAACTCTCGCCCAGGTCGCCCGCCTCGGCGCGAGCCGCCGGGATCGACTTGAGCAGCTCCCACAGGAACTTCACATCACCGTGGCGTACGGCCGTCGACACCGCACGATCGTGCAGTTCCTTCGACGACAGCTTCTCCAGATCCTGGTCATCGGCCATGCCATCGACTCTAGCCCTCGGCGGCGCACTCGTGCCGGATCCGCCCGCGACAGCGCCGGTTAACGACAAATTCACGGACACGTGCGCCGGTCCAGCAGCGCGGCTACGAATTCGGCGGTAGCGTCGGTGATGCGAGTCGCGTCGGTGTGATTCGTACGGGAGGTCCTGACCGTGACTGAGCTAATCAGTGCGAGAGGGTCGGCACCTGGCCCTCGTGGCGGTTGACTCAGCGTCAAACGCCCACAAGGACGGACCGGTCCAGCGAGATCGTTCGCGCGGGTGCCGTGCGAACACATAAGGAGCCCACCGTGACTGCTGCACGCTCCGTTTCCGCTTCCGCGAAGCACACGGCCTCGGCCTCGGCCTCGAGCAATTCGGCCTCGAAGAAAGGGGCTCGCCCCTCACGTTCCGGTCGCAAGACTTTTGTCGTCGACACCTCTGTACTCCTGTCGGATCCCTGGGCCGTCACCCGGTTCGGGGAACACAGTGTGGTCCTACCCCTGGTCGTGATCAGTGAGCTGGAGGCGAAACGGCACCACCACGAGCTCGGCTGGTTCGCCCGCGAGGCTCTTCGCATGCTCGATGACCTGCGTGTGCAGCACGGCAGGCTCGACCAGGCGCTGCCCATCGGCACCGACGGCGGCACCCTGCAGGTGGAGCTCAACCACACCGATTCGTCGGTGCTGCCCGCCGGATTCCGTTCCGACACCAACGATTCCCGCATCCTCGCCTGCGCGCTGAACTTCTCGGCCGAGGGCGAGGACGTGGTGCTGGTGTCCAAGGACATCCCGCTGCGGGTCAAGGCCAGCGCGGTCGGCTTGTCGGCCGACGAGTACCACGCGCAGGACGTGGTGACCTCCGGCTGGAGCGGGATGGTGGAACTCGACGTCGCGGGCGCCCAGATCGATCAGCTCTACACCGATTCGGTGATCGATCTCGACGATGCGCGAGAGTTGCCGTGCCACACCGGCGTTCGGTTGCTGGGCAGCAGCTCGAGCGCACTGGGCCGGGTCACCGCCGACAAGCGGATTCAACTGGTCAGGGAGCGGGAGGCATTCGGTCTGCACGGGCGTTCGGCCGAGCAGCGCATCGCACTCGATCTGCTGCTCGACGAGAGCATCGGGATCGTGTCGATGGGTGGGCGCGCCGGTACCGGTAAGTCGGCGCTGGCGTTGACCGCCGGGCTCGAGGCGGTGCTGGAGCGGCGGACGCAGCGCAAGGTGGTCGTGTTCCGGCCGCTGTACGCGGTGGGCGGGCAGGAACTGGGCTATCTGCCGGGTTCGGAGAGCGAGAAGATGGGCCCGTGGGCACAGGCCGTCTTCGACACGCTCGACGGCCTGGCCAGCCGCGAGGTGCTCGAGGAGGTGCTCAGTCGCGACATGCTCGAAGTGTTGCCGCTGACCCACATTCGCGGTCGGTCGCTGCACGATTCGTTCGTGATCGTCGACGAGGCGCAGTCGCTCGAGCGCAATGTGCTGCTCACGGTGTTGAGCCGTCTCGGCACGGGTTCGCGGGTGGTGCTCACCCACGATGTCGCCCAGCGCGACAATCTGCGGGTGGGCAGGCACGACGGTGTGGCGGCGGTGATCGAAAAGCTCAAGGGACACCCGCTTTTCGCGCACATCACGCTCACGCGCAGCGAGCGCTCGCCGATCGCGGCACTGGTGACCGAGATGCTGGAGGAGTACGGACCGAACGTGTAATCGTTGGCAATCGGGCCGCGTCACGGCCCGAATCCGTTTGATTACCGCAAATGGTGGGTAATATCCGCGAGGACACCAATCCAGCAACGGCTCGGCGAACACTGTTCCGCCGGGCCGTTGCGGATTATCGGCCAGGCTCCATTCCGGGGGCACCCCCCGGTGGGGCCACTCGCGAGAGGATGGATATGAACCACTTCGCTCGACGTACTGCTGCCGGGAGCGCCGCGATCCTGGCCGCGGCGGGTCTGCTGCTCGCTGCCGGTTGCACCGACGAAAACAAGGACAAGGCCAAAGACGCCGTCGCTTCGGTGACCTCCGCCGTCGGCGCTCCGGGAGCGAGCGCCACGACCGAGCCGGGAATGGGCGGGATGACCACCACCCCCGCTGCGGGAACCACCACCGATTCCGATACCACCTCCGGCCCGGCCACCACCGGCGCAGCGGCCGGCGAATCGACCACCGTCTCCACCCCGAACGGTGACATCACCATTTCCGGTGAGGTGTACAAGAAGTACGTGGCGGCCGGCGGCGCGAGCAGCCCGCTCGGCGCACCGGAAGAAGCCCAGGAAGCCGGCCCCGATGGTGGCGAGTACCAGGACTTCACCGGCGGCACCATCTACTGGAGCAAGAACACCGGCTCCCACATCGTGTGGGGCGAGATTCGCGAGGCGTGGGAGGAGAACGGCGGCGCCAACGGCACGCTGGGCTACCCGACCAGCGACGAGAAGGACATCACCGGCGGCAAGCAGAGCGACTTCACCGGTGGCACCATCACCTGGGTCAACGGTGAGACCACGGTGACGCCCAAGTAAGAGCATTGCGCTCCGCCCAGCGCGGGGGCCTGGATCACCCCGTAGGTCCCCGCGCTTGCGCACGAGGTACTAGGTTGTCTGGGTGCAGAAAACTTTGACCGACCGCGAGCTGCTGGATTCGCTCGCGGACGAGGTGGAAATCAACCTGCGTCGCCACATCGAGTTGGCCGACGGCTGGCAGCCGCACGAGCTGGTGCCGTGGTCGGACGGGCGCAACTTCGCCTTCCTCGGCGGCACCGACTGGACCCCGGAACAGTCCGAGCTCAGCGACACCGCCCGGCTCGCGCTGACCGTGAGCGTCCTGGTCGCCGACAATCTGCCGTCCTACCACCGTGAGCTCGGCAAGCACCTGCGCACCGGCTCCTGGTGGCGCTGGGTCGGCCGGTGGACGGCGGAGGAGAACCGCCACGAGATCATGATCCGCAACTACCTCATGCTCACGCGCGCGGTGGACCCGATCGCGCTAGAGCGGGCCCGCATGCAGCACATGACCGACGGCTTCAACCGGCCGCCGATGCACCTGATCGACGTGCTCGCCACCTGCGCGTTCGAAGAGGCCGCCGCCGCGATCCGGCATCGCAACACCGCCGCGCTCGGCGAGAACCCGATCGTCACCGCGATGGCCGAGAAGCTGGCCGCCGACGACGAACTGCAGGCCGAGTTCTTCGCCGTCCTCGTCGCCGCCGCCCTCGACCTGGTTCCCGACCAGGGCGTGCGCGCGATCGCCGATCGGGTCGCCGACTTCCGTGTACCGCACGTGGATCTGCCCGGTGGCGGATCCAGCGATGAGGCGCTGGCCGAGGCGGGCATCTACGACCGTGCGAACGAGGACGAACTGGTGTTCAAGCCGCTGCTGCGGCGCTGGAACATCTTCTCCCGCACCGATTTCAGCGAAGCGGGCGAGAAGGCTCGCGCCGAACTCGCGCACCTGGCCTGAGCTTTTCCACGAACGGGCCGTCACCTCCTGGGCGGTGACGGCCGTTCGGCGTCTCAGCGGTCGACGTCGGCCATGGCCAGCACGTCGAGCTTGCGGTCGAGCTCCTCGAGCGAGAGCTTGTCCGGGACGAGCCCGCGATCGATCACGGTCTGACGGATCGTCTTCTTCTCGCGCAGAGCCTGTTTGGCGACGGCAGCCGCTTCCTCGTAGCCGATGGCCGAGTTGAGCGGGGTGACGATCGACGGCGACGATTCGGCGAGGGTGCGCAGGTGCTCCTCGTTGGCGACCAGCCCGATCACGCACTTGTCGGCGAACAACCGGGAGACGTTGGCCAGCAGGCGAATCGACTCGAGCAGGTTGCGGGCCATCACGGGAATGTAGACATTGAGCTCGAACGCCCCACTGGCCCCGCCGAACGCGATCGCCGCATCGTTGCCGATCACCTGCACCGCCACCTGCGTAACCGCCTCGGGCAGAACGGGATTCACCTTGCCCGGCATGATCGAGCTACCCGGCTGCAAGTCCGGCAGCTGCAATTCGCCGAGCCCGGTGAGCGGGCCCGAGCCCATCCAGCGGATGTCGTTGGCGATCTTGGTCAGGCTGACGGCGATGGTGCGCAGCGCGCCGGAGGCCTCGACGAGTCCGTCGCGCGCGGCCTGGGCTTCGAAGTGGTCATGGGCTTCGCGCAACGCGTCGATTCCCGTGGTACGCACCAGTTCCGCGACGACCTTCGTGCCGAATCCGGCGGGGGCGTTGAGTCCGGTGCCCACCGCGGTGCCGCCGATCGGCAATTCACCCAGGCGCGGCAGGGTGGCCATCGCGCGCTCGATGCCCGCGGCGATCTGGCGGGTGTAGCCGCCGAATTCCTGGCCGAGCGTCACCGGCACCGCGTCCATCAGGTGGGTGCGTCCCGACTTCACCACGGTGCGCCACTGATCCGACTTGTCGAGCAGGGCCAGGCGCAGATGTTCCAGTGCGGGAACGAGTTCGGTGATCACGGCCTCGGTGGCGGCCAGGTGTGTGGCGGTGGGGAAGGTGTCGTTGGAGGACTGCGACATGTTCACGTCGTCGTTGGGGTGCACGGTGACGCCGTCGCGCGCGGCGATCGAGGCGATCACCTCGTTGGCGTTCATGTTCGAGCTGGTGCCGGAACCGGTCTGGAACACGTCGATCGGGAACTGGTCGTCGTGCTCGCCGTTCGCGATCTCGCCCGCCGCCGCGATGATCGCGTCGGCCTTGACCGGATCGAGCAGGCCCAGATCCTTGTTGACCTGCGCGCAAGCGGCTTTCAGCAGACCGAGCGCCCGGATCTGCGCCCGCTCCAGCCCTCGCCCGCTGATCGGGAAGTTCTCCACGGCGCGCTGGGTCTGTGCCCGCCACAGTGCGTCGATCGGGACGCGAACCTCGCCCATGGTGTCGTGCTCGATCCGGTACTGCGCGTCGTCGTCAGCCATACCTCGACCCTAGGACGCGAACCGCCCGAATGGTGCCCCCACGCCAGCGCGAAATCCCACACCCGGACCAGGAATAGTGCCGGTGCAGGCGTCGGGCGAATCTGTGGGCGTGAAAATGCCCCCTCGCTCTGCCGAGACAGTATCGAGGGGGCATCGGATGTCACATCAGGGCAGCGGCGGGTTCGCGCTGTCGTCGCCGTCGAAGTCGACCGAGGAGTACTCGCGCAGCTTCGTCAGGCGGTGGTAGGCGTCGATCATGCGGACGGTGCCCGACTTGGAACGCATCACGATCGACTGGGTCGACGCGCCGCCCGGGTAGTAGCGCACGCCGCGCAGCAGGTCGCCGTCGGTGACGCCGGTGGCGCAGAAGAAGACGTTGTCGCCGGAGACCAGGTCGGTGGTCGAGAGCACGCGGTCCAGATCGTGGCCCGCGTCGATCGCCTTCTGGCGCTCGTCGTCGTCCTTGGGGGCGAGCATGCCCTGCAGTTCGCCGCCGAGACAGCGCAGTGCGGCGGCGGCGATGATGCCCTCGGGCGTACCGCCGATGCCGACCAGGATGTCGACGCCGGACTCGGGACGCGCGGCGGCGATGGCGCCCGCGACGTCACCGTCGGAGATGAGGCGGATGCGGGCGCCCGCGTCGCGGGTCTGCTGGATGAGCTCCGCGTGGCGGGGGCGGTCCAGGATGCAGACGGTCAGATCGGAGACCGACAGTCGCTTGGCCTTGGCCACGCGGCGGATGTTCTCGCCGATCGGGGCGGTGATGTCGATCGAGCCTGCGGCGTCGGGGCCGACGGCGATCTTGTGCATGTAGAACACCGCGGACGGGTCGAACATCGCACCGCGCTCGGCGACCGCCAGCACGGAGATGGCGCCGGGGGACCCGTTCGACATCAGGGTGGTGCCGTCGACCGGGTCGACCGCGAAGTCGACCTCGGGGCCGGTGCCGTCGCCGACGAGCTCACCGTTGTAGAGCATCGGCGCTTCGTCTTTCTCGCCTTCGCCGATGACGACGATGCCCTTCATGGACACCGAGCTGACGAGCTGACGCATGGCGTCGACGGCCGCGCCGTCGCCACCTTCCTTGTCACCACGGCCGACCCACCGGCCGCTCGCCATCGCACCTGCCTCGGTGACGCGGACCAGCTCGAGCGCGAGGTTGCGATCAGGTGCCTCGCGGCGGCTGGGGGCGGGCGAAGATGCCGTCATTGCGGAGTGCCTCCTTGGCGTTGGTGTTACGGGGGCATTGTCGCATTTCGAAACGGCACGCTCGTGCACGACCTCCTGCGATGACCCCTGAGCGGCCTGGTCAGGGCTCGAGTGGATACTGATAGCCGTGTCCCAGAAGAAGCACCGCATTTTCAACGACTACCGCGATCTGTTCTGGTCGTTGATCCCGTTGGTGCTGGCCGCGGTCGTGCTGGCGGGGGTCGCGAGCCAGTGCACGGTGGCCACGAACGGCCCGACACAGGGTCAGATCCCGTTTTTCGACGCCGACGCCGCGCTGACATCGGACGCGAAGTCGCTGTCGTTCCCGATCCGCAAGCCCGCGTTGCCGCAGGGCTGGACGTCGAACTCGGGCAGCCGCGACACCATCGCCGCCGCCGGCGGCGGTGCGGTGAGCACGGTCGGCTACATCACACCGCAGGGCACCTACATGCGGTATTCGCAGACCGATGCCACCGAGGAAGCCTTGTCGCGGCAGGTGCTCGGCTCGCGCTATCCGACCGGGACGCAAGACGTGGCCGGGCAGAAATGGATCGTCTACTCCGAACCGACCGAGGAAACCGGCTGGATCGCCGACCTCGGCGGGGTGCGGATCCTGATCACGGGCGCGGGCAACGAAGCCGCGTTCACCACGCTGGCGCAGGCCGTCACCACCGCCCAGCCGCTGACCAAGTAAGCGCACGACCGGCCTACGTGCTCAGTCGGTAGGACCAGCCGCTGTTGGGTAGCGCGGTCGACACCGCGATGGTGTCCTCGACCGCGGCATCGTCGGCTTTGCCCTGGGCGAGCAGGCCATAGGGGTCGAATTCGCGTTTGACGGCGACCTCTCTGGGTCCCCACGGCTTCATTCCGCCCGCACCGAGGACCGGGGTGTGGGAGTTCGCGATGAACAAGCCCGCCTGCTGCAAACGCTCGGTGATCGCGGCCAACTGCTCCTGGCTCTCGAACTCGAAGACCGGTGAGCCCTGGCAGGGCAGACCGCCGTCGATCCGCTTCATTTCCACGTGCAGCGGGCCGAGCTCGGCGAAATCGCGGTGGACGCCGACGATCGACCCGTGCGGGCATTGCGCGCGGTGTCCCGACCGCGAGGACCCGGCTCAGTCGGTGGTGTCGAGGTCCGCGCGGGAGAGTGCGTCCTCCACGCGACGGCGGGCACCGGCGAGATGCTGTTCGCAGCGCGTAGCCAGGGCCTCGCCGCGTTCCCACAGCACCAGCGAGTCGTCCAGGTCGAGGCCGCCCTGTTCGAGCATCTTCACCACGTTGATGAGTTCGTCGCGGGCGCGCTCGTAGCCGAAGGCCGCGATCTCGGCCAGGGTGTCGGCAGCGGTGTTCTCGGAACCGGCGTCGGCCACGGTCACTTCCTCTTCTCGTCGGTGGTCTCTGGCGTCAGTCGCTTGGTGCCCAGTGCCGCGGCGGTGACGGCTCCGTCGGCGACCCTGATGCGGAGCTGACTGCCCGCGGGGGAGTCATCGATCGAACGCACGACATGCCGGTCGGGACCGGCGACGCGCTGCACGACAGCGTAGCCACGGGCCAGCGTGGCGGCCGGACCCACCGCGGTCAGCTTCTCGCGCAGGTGCAGGGTGGTCGTGGACTCGGCGCGCAGCAGCTGTTCGACATTGCGGCGCGCGGCGGTGCGCAGTCGTTCCAGCTCGTCATGGCGGTGGGTCAGTTCGCGCAGCGGATCGGCGAGGACGGGTCGAGATCGCAACTGCGTGATGGTGTGCGCCTCGCGCTGGACCCAGCCGCGCAACGCGGCCGCCGAGCGTGCGCGCATCTCACGGACTCCGGCCAGTTCGGCGGCGGCGTCGGGGACGATGCGTTTGGCGGCGTCGGTGGGGGTGGCCGCGCGCAGGTCGGCGACCAGGTCGAGCAGGGGGTTGTCTGGTTCGTGGCCGATGGCGCTGACGATCGGGGTACGGGCGGCGGCGACCGCCCGGCACAGTGCTTCGTCGGAGAACGCGAGCAGATCTTCGACGCTGCCACCGCCGCGCGCCAGCACGATCACCTCGACGTCGGGGTCGCGATCCAGTTCGGCCAGGGCTTCGAGCATCTGCGGGACGGCCGTCGGGCCCTGTACCGCGGTATTGCGGATGACGAAACGTACTGCGGGCCAACGATTCTGGGCCACGGACAAGACATCACGTTCGGCCGCGCTCGCCCGCCCGGTGATCAGCCCGACCGTCGCGGGCAGGAACGGCAACGGCCGCTTGAGCCGGGCATCGAACAGCCCCTCGGCTGTCAACAGGGCTTTCAATCGTTCGATCCGCGCCAGCAGCTCACCGATGCCGACCGCGCGAATCTCGGTGACCCGCAACGAGACGGTGCCGCGGCCGGTGAAGAAGTGCAGCTTGCCGTAGACGACCACCCGGCTGCCCTCGGTCAACGGCACCGGCAGCCTGCGCAACAGATCGGGATCACAGGTCAGCGACAGCGACATGTCCACCGAGGCATCGCGCAACACCAGGAACGCGGTGCGGGTGCCGGGGCGCAGATTGATCTGGGTGACCTGCCCCTCCACCCAGATGCTGCCGAGCCGTTCGATCCACTGGGCGACCTTCACCGCGACCGAACGCACCGGATACGGCTGCTCCGCCGAATTCGCCGGAGCGCCGGTCTGCACGACGCCGTCCTGAGTCATAGCTCAGTTCTACGCGGACCCACCGACACAACCAAAAGGCGGCCGCGTCCCTCGGGATCGCGGCCGCCTCGACTGATGTCTGTTACTGCGCCTGGACGGTGGCGATGCGGTTGGTGAGCATCGTGACGAAAGGAGCGCGGGCGCGGGTCTGCTGTTCGAAGGCCAGCAGCTGGGCCAGCTCCTCGACGGTCAGCATCCGCAGCCGGGCGCGCAGCTGGGCCAGCGTCATCGCGGGGTAGTCGTAGCGGATCGCGACCTCGGGGGCGACGACCTCCGCCGCGGCGGGCTCCTCGGCGGGCTCGATGACCTCTTGCTCGGTCTCGAGCAGCAGCAGCGACGCGGGCACGACCTTGCCGTTGGTCTGCGTGGCGTCGGCCTCTTCGAACAGATCGAAGCGGCTGGTGTGGCCGTTGGTGGCAGGCGCGGGCTCGATGTCCTCGTCGAAGGTGGCCCACTCGGGCTGCTCGGCCGGAGCCGAGCCGAGCCGCTCGAACACACCGTCACCCTTGAGCGCGAGGCTGGTGACGAACTGCTGCACATGCATCGTGGTCTGCAGCACACGACTGAGCGCGGTGATCGGGAAATTGACCGCGGCGACGGGTAGTCGCCGGGTCTCTTCTAAGGCATACACGGCGGCGCCGGCGGCCACCCTGGCCAGGAACGGAGGTCGAAACATGCCCCCAGCCTGCCGCAAACCGGGTGTGATGCAAAGGTCCAGGCCCCTGTTATGTGACTTTCGCCCCTTGATCCGACCTGATCCGGCCCTTCGCACGCACGTAAGCTGTGGAACATGACCTCGGCAATCCCCTTGAACGTCGGTATCACGCGCTCCGCGGGCGCGAACGCTGCCGGTGGCAAGCGCGTGCTGCTGGCCGAGCCGCGCGGCTACTGCGCAGGCGTCGACCGCGCCGTCGAGACCGTGGAGAAGGCGCTCGAAAAACACGGTGCCCCGATCTACGTGCGTAAGGAGATCGTGCACAACCGCCACGTCGTGGAAACGCTACGTGAGCAGGGCGTGATCTTCGTCGACGAGACCGACGAGGTGCCGGAGGGCGCACTGGTCGTGTTCTCCGCGCACGGTGTCGCGCCGATCGTGCACGAGACCGCGGCCGAACGGAACCTGCGCACCATCGACGCCACCTGCCCGCTGGTCACCAAGGTGCACCAGGAAGCCAAGCGTTTCGCCCGCGACGACTTCGACATCCTGCTGATCGGCCACGAAGGCCACGAGGAAGTCGAAGGCACCGCCGGTGAGGCACCCGAGCACGTGCAACTGGTCGACGGGCCCGACTCGGTGGACAAGGTGACCGTGCGCGACCCGTCGAAGGTGATCTGGCTGTCGCAGACCACGCTCTCGGTCGACGAGACCATGGAGACCGTCGAGCGGCTGCGCGAACGTTTCCCGACGCTGCAGGACCCGCCGAGCGACGACATCTGCTACGCCACCTCCAACCGCCAGACCGCGGTCAAGGCGATGGCGCCCGAATGCGATCTGGTGATCGTGGTCGGCTCGCGCAACTCGTCGAACTCGGTGCGACTGGTCGAGGTGGCGCTCGGCGCGGGTGCGAACGCGGCCTATCTGGTCGACTACGCGCGCGAGGTCGATCTGGCCTGGCTCGAGGGTGTGCAGACCATCGGCATCACCTCCGGTGCTTCGGTGCCGGAGATCCTGGTGACCGGGGTACTGGACCTGCTGGCCGAGCACGGCTTCGGCGAGGTACAGCCGGTGACCACAGCCAACGAAACACTGGTGTTCTCCCTACCACGCGAACTACGGCCCTCCCGCCTCTCCGCGACTTAAGGCCAGATCTGGGGTGCGGGGAGGGGTGCGTTGGCGGCCAGACAGTGGTGGTGGCTCAGCTAGCCCGTACCCGGTGAGTTACCCATGTTCGTGTGAGATCAGTGGGCGCACAAAAAAGAAGATCCCCGCCCACTGGGCGAGGATCTTCTTTTTGTTTCCTTACCCGTTGTCGGGGCGGCGGCGTTCTGTTCGGGTGGAGTCGGCGCGATCGCGGTAGCGCACGTTCGGCTGTGGGTGTGGGGGTGCTTCGCCTCGGCGGCGTGGGACGCGGGCAGGCTCGGGGTCGCGTGGCGCGGCGGCAGCGCGTGTGGCGCGGGGTTCATTGCCGCGTGTGGCGCGGGGTCTGGCGGCGGCGGGAGCGCGTTTCGGTTCGGTGGGCCTGGCGGGGCGGCGGGCCGGGCTCGCCATATCGACCTCGGTGTCGGGGTCTGGGTCGTCCAGGACGGCGGTGGCGCGCCGGGGGCGTTTGCGCGCGGCGGTGGCGAGGTCGGGGGTCGGCTCGGGGCGGCGGCGCTTGACCGGCGTCCGTTCGGACCGGCGGTCCGGCGTGGGGCGAGCGGTCTGGGGCGCGCGCTTGGCGATCGCGATCCTGGCTCCACCGATGGCCAGTACCAGCACGGTCGCCAGTGCCATCGTCGGGAAGCGCTCCACCAGCGGGATGATCAGGTTCATCAGAACGTCTTTGATCGAGGTGGTGGCACGCCCACCCAGCATCTGGCAGGCCAGCGGCACCGCGACGAACAGCAGCAGCGGCGGCATCACCATGGTGGAGAACAGCCCGCGGAAGCGCACCGCGCAGACGGCGAGCACACAGCCGAGCACATACAGCGCCGAGAACGTGCCGGTCGGATAGGTCTCGCCGCCGAGTCCGTCGATCAGGAACCCGAGACCCGTCGCGCCCGCGGCGAGCAGAATCGCGGCCCAGGCGGGGATGCCGGGTACCGAGGGCACGATCGAACGTTGCGGCGCGGGCACCCGGGGTCGCGCACGTTGGGAAGCAGCCACACCAAGACACTAACTGCACATCGGCCCCGTAGGCGCTACGGCACGGGGATCTCAGACACGATCCTCGGCGTCGGCGAACGCGACGACGCGTGGTCGGGTGTCGGTGAGCCTGATTGCCGGGAGCTCCTGATCGCCGACGCCGAGATCGTGCATCCGGCGCGCGGTGACCATTACCCGCGACTCCACCGAGCCTACTGTCGCGTTGAAAGCCGCTACGGCCTTACCGAGATTCACGCCCAGATTGTCCAGATGCTCGGCGACCTTGCCCACCCGGGTGTAGAGCTCCTTACCCAATTGCTGCACCGTTGCCATATCGCGCGAGAGCGCTTCCTGTCGCCAGCTGAACGCCACCGTGCGCAGCAGCGCGATCAAGGTAGTGGGGGTTGCCAGAATCACGTTCCGGCCGAACGCGTACTCCAGGAGATCGGCATCGGTGGTGAGCGCGGCGTCGAGGAACGGGTCGCCCGGTACGAACAGCACGACGAACTCCGGTGCCGGATCGAAGGCCGCCCAGTACGCCTTGTCGGCCAGCTGGTCGACGTGGGCGCGCAGGTGCTTGGCGTGGCGGGCCAGGAATTGGGTGCGTGCGCCGGGATCGTCGGTGGTCGCCGCGTCCAGATACGCCGAGAACGGCACCTTCGCGTCGACGACGATGTGCCTGCCACCGGCCAGCCGCACCACCATGTCGGGCCGGACCGATCCTCGATCGTCGCCGCCGGGCCGACTCACCTGGGTATCGAAATCGCAGTGCCGGGTCATCCCGGCCAGTTCGACGACCCGTTCCAGCTGGATCTCACCCCACCGACCGCGCACCTGCGGCGCACGCAGCGCGGCCACCAGCTGGCCGGTCTGGTCGGAGAGCCGATGTGAGGTGCGTTGCATGCCCGCAACCTGTTCGCGCAGTCCCGAATACGCGTCGATCCGATGGTGCTCCACCTGCCGGATCTGCTGTTCCAGCGCGCCGACCGCGTCGCGCAGCGGATCCACCATCGCGCCGATCGCGGCCGAATGCCTGCGCGCCGCATCCTCATTGGCCGAGTGCAGCGACTGCTGCAGCAACCGTTGATTGTCCCCGGCCGCGGCGAGCCTGGCCTCCGCGGTGGCGGCGCGTTGCCCACCACGGGCGGAATGCCCCAACCAGCCCAGACCGAAGCCTGCGGCGAAGACGAAGACGAGCGCGACGAGCATCGAAGCGGTCATGGCAGGCGATACTGCCCGAGGCCACCGACAAGTTCGCAATTCTCCGGCAAACCGGGCGTGGTCGCGGCGGACCTGGCATCGTGCGCCGTGCTGCGCGCCACGCCGGTGAATTACACGCGTGTGGTGCGTCGATTGAATTCTGTCGGGGGTGTGCCCTACGGTTCGCGACATGCGGATCCTGCACACCTCCGACTGGCACATCGGGCGCACCTTTCACGGTGTCGACCTGCTAGCCGATCAGGCGCGGGTGCTGACGGCCGTCGCGGAGCTGGTCGCGGCCGAGTCGGTCGACGTGGTGGTGGTGCCGGGCGATATCTACGACCGCTCGATCCCCAATGCCGATGCCATCGGGGTCTGCAATCGTGGCTTCGAGGCGATCCGGGCGGCGGGCGCGACGATCATCGCCACCTCGGGCAACCACGATTCGCCCGCCCGGCTCGGCGCGGGCGCCAGCTTCGCGGCGGCCGGTGGTTTGCACCTGTGCACGAGAGTCGCCGACGCGCACCGGCCGATCGTGCTGTCCGATGGCGACGGTCCGGTGGCGTTCTACGGCATCCCGTATCTGGAACCGGAGATCACCCGCACCGAACTCGATGTGCCGCAGGCGCATTCGCACGCGGAGATCCTCGATGCCGCGATGGCGCGGATTCGTGCCGATATCGCCACCAGGCCCGGCTCCCGCACGGTGGTGCTCGCGCACGCGTTCGTGACCGGCGGGGAGGCGACGGGTTCGGAACGGTCCATCTCGGTGGGCGGTGTGGAGACGGTGTCGATGTCGGCCTTCGACGGCATCGACTATGTGGCGCTGGGGCACTTGCATTCGCCGCAGACGCTGTCGGAGTCGGTGCGCTACAGCGGATCTCCGCTGCCGTATTCGTTCGGCGAGAGTTCCCATCGCAAGGCGGTGTGGATCGTCGACCTCGATGCCGAGGGGCTCGCCGCGGTGCATCGCCACGATCTGCCGCTGGTCCGCGGGCTGAGCAGGATCACCGGCACCATCGAATCCCTGCTCACCGACACCGGATTCGCCGCGGCCGAAGAGCATTACGTGTCGGCCACGCTCACCGACACCACCCGTCCGATGGACCCGATGCGTAAGCTGCGCGAGCGGTTCCCGCACGCGGTACACGTGGAATGGGCACGCCCGGAGGGTAATCCGGAGCTGCACTACCGCGAGCGGGTGCACGGTCGTCGCGACGCGGAGGTCGCGGCGAGCTTCCTGACCGACGTGCGTGGCACACCGAGCAAGGGGGAGATGGCATGGGTGGAGCGTGCGCTGGCGGCCGCGGTGAGCGAAAACGACTCGGTCCGTGCCGAATCCGGCCACGAGCCGGTCGCGTCGGAGCTGACTGCGTGAGCCCACGCGCCGCGTTCGCGGTGGCGACTCTCGCCGGTGGCCTCGCGTGAGGCTGCATCGGCTCGAACTCACCGCTTTCGGCCCGTTCGCCGAGACCACTGTCGTCGATTTCGACGCGCTCGGCGCCGACGGGCTGTTTCTGCTGCACGGGCACACGGGTGCGGGCAAGACGACCATCCTCGACGCGATCGCCTTCGCCCTCTACGGCAAGGTGCCCGGTGCGCGCGGCGAGAGCAAGCGGTTGCACTCCGACCACGCCGATCCGCAGACACCACCGAGCGTCGTGCTGGAGGCCACCCTCGGTGGCCGCCTCCTTCGCCTGACCCGGTCGCCCGAATTCGAGCGCCCGAAGAAGAACGGCAGCGGAACCAGGCTCCTGCAACCCCAAGCCACCCTCACCTGGCTCGACGGCAGCGGCGAGAACCTCTCGCGCATCACCGATATCGGCGACGAGGTCCTGCGCCTGCTCGGCATGAGCGCCGACCAGTTCTTCCAGGTGGTGCTGCTCCCGCAGGGCGACTTCGCCAAGTTCCTGCGCGCTGAGAACGAAGACCGCGAGAAACTGCTCGAAAAGCTCTTCGACACCCAACGTTTCGGCACGGCCGAGCACTGGTTGTCCGATCGCCGCCGCGCCGCCGCGGCCGAGCTGGAATCCCGCAAACAGGGCATCGACCGCCTGATCACCAAGGTCGGCATGGCAGGGGGCTACGGCGGCGCGGAATCGGTCGGCGTACTCGACGCGGTGACGTGGTCCCAGGAGCTGCTGGCGACCGCGCGGACCGCGCTCGCCGAGGCAACCACGAATGCCGAACTGCGCCACAAAGAATCGGCCGAAGCCCGCACCGAAGCCGAAGAGCAACGCCGCGTCACCGAGCTCCACACCCGCATGGCCGCAGCCCGCGCCGAACTGGCCACCTACACCGCGTCCGCTCCTCGCCGCGCCGAACTCGAACACGAACTGGTCCAGGCCCGTCGCGCCGAACCCGTCGTCCAAGCCATCGACGAAGCTCGCTCCGCGGTTCGCGCCCTCCGCCGTTCGGAGACCGCGACCCGCAGTGCCACCGGTGAGCTGGCTGATCAGCTGCGGGCACCGGCGGCCGCCGACATCACGGGCGTTGACCTGCTGACCGTGGTGACGGATGACCCGATCGGCCCAGCGGATGGACGTGACGCCGCGGCACCGGGCGCCGGTGTGCTCGATGTCGGTGGCGACCTCGATGCCGCGATCAGTCAGTGGAACGCGTTGCTCGGCGTGCTCGGTGAGGTTCGCGCGGATGTGGTGACCGCGCGTCAGCTCACCGCCGATCTCGCTGCGCACGAGGGGGAAGCTGGTCGTCTCACGCAGCGTTCTGGCGAGCTCGCGCGGCGGCGTCTCGAACTACCGGCTGCGATCGGTTCCGCGCAGGAACAGTTGCGTGAGGCCACCGACGCGGCTGCGGCGTTGCCCGGAATTCGCAACGAGCTGAGCAAGTGGCAGGACTCGGCAGCGGCGGCTGTCGAAATTGCGCGTCGCCGACCAGCTTTGGACAAAACGCGGACCGAACACGATTCCGCTTGGCGCGTTCACCTCGAAGCCAAGGAGCGGGTCCTCGATGTGCGTGCCCGCCGCCTCGCGGGCATGGCCGCCGAGCTCGCGGGCGCGCTCACCGACGGTGCGCCGTGCACGGTCTGTGGTTCCGCCGAACACCCTGAACCGGCGCGGCCCACCGATGACGCGGTGTCCAAGGAAGCCGAGGACACCGCGCAGGCGGCCGAACAGGCAGCAGAGGCCGCGCGGGATCGCATCGCCGAACGCATCAGCGTCATCGAACGCGAGATCGAGGCGCTGACCGCGCGCGGTGGCGACGCCGACCCCGTCACCCTCGCCGATGCCGTCCGCACCGCCACCCACCGCTTCGACGACACCGCGGAAGCCGCCGAACGTACGCCCGCCCTGACCAGCCGGCTCGAAGCCCTGCGCACCGAGGAAACCGCCCTCCACGACCAGTCCCGTGACCTCGACGCCCGCCTCGGCACCATCACCGCCAACATCACCACCACCCGCACCCGCCTCGACGAACTCACCACCCGCCTGCGCACCGCCGCGGGCGCCGACAACACCGTCGACGCCCGCACCGCCCGCCTCGAATCCCTCATCGGCGCGGCCACCACCCTCCGCACCGCCCGCACCGAGGAATCCACCGCCCGCGATGCCGTCCGCACCATCGCCACTCGCGTGGAAAACCTGGCCCGCACGGCCGGTCTCGTGCCGGAGGGATACGAGGAGCAGGTGCGGTCGGAGGTACCCGCTGCACCGGCCGATGCCACCAGTGGAACTGCGGCCCAGGATGTTTCGGCTGAGACCGATGCCGAGACGGGCGACGATCCCGAGCTCGGCACCGATGAGGAGACGGGCGACGATGCCGTGCTCGGTACCGACGAGGAGACGAATGCGGCCCCCGCGCAAGTTTTCCGCGGCGAGCCTGAAATGCCCAGCCTGTTCGATCTGTTCGACGAAGATCCCGTCGACGAGGAACCAGCCGAGGAGGTCCCGGCCGTCGAACCATCGGCGCCTCGCGACGACATCGCCCTCCTGACCGCCTACGCCCAGGTCGTCACCGCCGTCGCCCGGACCGCGCGGCAACAGTCCGTGATCGAGTCCGAACTCACCGCCGCGGACCGGGCCCGTGCGCATGCCGAGGCGGTGCTCGCCGAACCGCAGATCCGTGCTGTCGCCGAGCAGATCCCGGGCGACCTGAAAGCGCTCGAGCAGCGCTTCACCGAAGCTCAGAGCGCGCTCACCATGGCGGTGGCAGCCCAGTCGGCGGCCACCGAGCGAGTCGCCCAGCTCGAACAGCTGGGCACGCAGCTGTGGGGAGAGGTCGAGCGGATCGCGCCCGAGCAGCGTGATTTCGACGAGCTGGCGTCCCTGGCGGAAGTGGTCGCGGGCCGTGGTGAGAACAACAGGCGAATGTCGTTGCGCTCCTATGTCCTCGCGGCTCGGCTCGAAGAGGTCGCGGTCGCGGGGTCGCTGCGGCTGCGCCGAATGTCGGGCGGCCGTTACGAATTCGTCCACTCGGACAAGGCGGGCCCACGGGGCAGGCGCGGCGGCCTCGGCCTCGACGTCCGCGACGACTACACCGGCGTCGTCCGCTCCGCGAAAACCCTGTCCGGTGGCGAAACCTTCATGGCCTCACTGGCATTGGCGCTCGGCCTCGCCGACGTGGTCGCCGCCGAATCCGGCGGCCTGGTCCTGGACACGCTGTTCATCGACGAGGGCTTCGGCAGCCTCGACGCCGATACCCTCGACGCCGTCATGGGGGTCCTAGACGAACTCCGCGCGAACGGCCGCGTGGTCGGCGTCGTCAGTCACGTCGACGAAATGCGCCAGCGCATCCCCACGCGCCTGCACGTCCTGCGCGGCCGCACCGGCTCCCACCTCGAAGCCACGGTCGCCTAACCGCCGGGTACTTTTGCCGCGAGCCCGACGAAGCCACCGTCACACCCACCTGCTCTGCCGCCGTCAGAGGAAGCACCTCGCCGGCGGGACGGCGGAGGACTCGGCGTGCAGCGGCAGGGCTGGAGGTGCGTGGCCGATCGAAGTCGCGCGCATCGCGACAGCGTCAGCACGGCGCGGCTGGTGATTGCGTCCGGTCGTCCGGCACCGCCGCTTCCTGGCGGACGACCGGCGCGAAACCGGGGAGTCGACCGTCGACGAGCGGGATCATCAGCTGGACCAGCGGCCCGATCCCGAAGGCGTAGACCAGCGTGCCGATCCCCACACTGCCGCCGAGGAACCAGCCGGTGGCCAGCACCGAGACCTCGATGCCGGTCCGAACAGACCAGACCGGCCAGCCGGTCCGCGCTACCAGTCCAGTCATCAGTCCATCGCGTGGCCCCGGACCCATGCCCGCACCGATATAGAGCACCGTCGCCGCGGCGTTCACCACCACCGCGGCGACCATGGCCAGTATCCGCAGCCACACTCCGTCCACGGCCGGGATCAACCACAACCCGGCGTCGACCGCGATCGCGATCACCACCACATTGCTGATGGTCCCGAGCCCCGGCCGCTGCCGCAACGGAATCCAGGCGAGCAGCACGGCGATTCCGGTCAGGGCGGTCACCACGCCGAAACTCAACGGCACATGCGAGGCGACGCCCTGATGGAACACATCCCACGGGTCGAGCCCGAGCCCCGCCCGGATCATCACTGCCATCGATGTGCCGTACAACCACAAACCGACATACAGCGCGAGCAGGCGACGAGTGAGCATAGGTACCAGAATCCGGCCTACTGGACCTGGAAAGAAGAGCCAATCAGGGATAACTGGACTGATCTGTGGTTCCGGGCCTTTTATGCCTCGTGCACGAGCAACCAGGCCTTGGCCTCCAGCCCCCACCGGAACCCGCCGAGCGCTCCGCCGATCCGCAGCACGCGGTGGCACGGCACGAACAGTGCGGCGGAGTTGCGCGCGCAGGCGTTGGCCGCTGCCCGCGTGGCCGCTGGACGCCCGGAGAGCCCGGCGAACTCGGTATAGGTAACCGGCTCGCCTGCGGGCACCTTGCGCAGGACCTCCCAGGCGTGGACCAGGAACTCGCCCGACTGCTGACGTACGGGAATCGCGTCGATCGCGGTGAGGTCGCCCGCGTGATAGTCGATGACGGCCTGGGTGACCGCGCCGAGCGAATCCCGTTGCCGCAGTTCGGTCGGACGCAACGTGGCGTGGATGAGGCCGGTCAGCGTGCCCGCATCCCCGGTCCAGCCCGACGCGAGCACGGCGCCGTCGGTATCGACGATGGTGGTGAACGGGCCGATCGGGGTGGGGACGGTCGCGACATCGGCGCGACGAAGAGCGGTGTCAGTCATGGTGTTTTCGCTTCCTGAAGGGCAGGTTCACGGACAAGCGCGCCACGATGTTCGAGCGCGGTCTTCCACAAGTGCATGGACAGATAGGAGCGCCACGGCGCCCAGCGGGTGGTGTTGTCGAGGTCGATCCCCGCCCGCGCGGCGCCTTGGCGAACGACCAGGTCGGTGCCGAGCAGAATGTCGGGATCGGCCAGGGATCGCATGGTGACGTAGTCGGCCGTCCACGGCCCGACCCCGTCGAGCGCGAGCAGGTCGCGCCGCAGGTCATCGGCCGTGCGACCGGAATGCAGGACCAGTTCGCCGTCGGCGATCGCCCGTGCCGCGGACACGATGGCAGCTACCCTGCGCGCGGGCCCGGTCAACACCTCGGCACCGTGCTCGGCGATCGCCTCGGCAGTCGGGAACAGCCGAGGCACCGGCCCGTCGATCTGCTCGCCGAGCGCTTCCACCAGCCGTGCGATATGCGTCCCCGCCGCACGCACCGAGATCTGTTGCCCGATCATGGTGCACAGCAACAAGTCTGAGCCCTCGAGGCATCCGGGTACCCGGATGCCTGGTGTGAAACCCAGCCCTGCGCTCGCAACCGCTGCGGTTCCCGAATGTGGTGTGGCATGGTCTGATTCGCCGGAACCATTGCCGATATGACCGGCGCTGTCGACGGAGCGGATGCCGCCGTAACCGAGGTCGCCGATTCCCGCCGCCCGACCGATGCCCAGCGCGCTATCGATACCCATCGGATCCGCATCCAGGTCGAGCAGATGCCGCACCCGCGCCACGGTCGGAGCGAGATCGCGCATATCCCGCAGCGCCAACTCGGCCCGCACGTGCCCCGGCTGAAACGACAGTCGAATAGTCGCGTGGCCGTGGGGGGTTCGCAGGCTGCGCGTATAGACGCCGTCCTCCCACAGCTCCATCCCCGGCACCGCGTGCGCCGAGAGGAACCAGCTCAGCCAGCCGGTATCGAGCGGCTCGCGATACGGCAGCCGCAACGTGAGCAGACCGGGTGTGCCGGGTGCGACGACATCGGCGCGCGGTGATCGGCGTAACTCGCTCCGCATCGTCGTCGGACTCACCGCGAACACCTCGCGCACGGTGTCGTTGAACTGCCGAATGCTGGCGAACCCCGCCGCGAAGGCGATATCCGACATCGGCATCTCGGTGGTCTGAATGAGCAGCCGCGCGGTATGCGCACGATGCGCCCTGGCCAGCGCGAGCGGCCCGGCCCCGAGTTCGGTGGTGAGCACCCGCGTGAGCTGACGCTGCGAATAGCCCAAGGTAGCGGCCAGTCCGGGCACCCCACCACGCTCGATCACCCCGTCGCCGATCAACCGCATGGCCCGCGCGGCCAGATCGGCCCGCACATTCCACAGCGGTGAACCGGGCGCGGCATCGGGCAGGCACCGGCGGCAGGCGCGATAACCGGCCTGCTGCGCGGCCGCCGCGGTGGGCAGGAACGACACATTGACCCGCTTGGGCGTGATCGCCGGGCACGACGGCCTGCAGTAGATGCCGGTGGTGCGCACCGCGGTGAAGAACTGCCCGTCGAAGCGGGAGTCACGGGTGGAGACCGCCCGGTAGCAGCCCTCGAAGTCCAAAGCAGTGATGGTCACGAGTTCCACAATGGCACCCATCCCGGCGGGGTGCTAGCGGAAATCGGCCACCGATCCTCTAGCGGTGTGTACCTGGGTCAGCAGCAGCGATTGGTCGGATTCCGCTCGGCCTCGGCGTAGCGTTCGCGCCAGTAGTCACGCACGGAGGGCACCGGAGCCCCCGGATGATTGCGGCGCAAGTGGGCTACGTAGCGCTCGTAATCCTGGCCGCCGTTGACAGCGCTGTACCACCGGGCGACCCCCCGAGCCGCCGCCCAGACCCGCCTCAACATCGCTCGAGCAGCACCGGCGGTGCCGACCACGGGCACAGGAGTGCGGACGGCCGTTCCACTGAACCGGCCGTCCGCGTCCCTGACCACACGCACACTCAAGAGACGTGCGCCGATCCGGGCGCGCTCACCTTGCCCTCGGCGATCAGCACATCCCATTCCTTCTGCACGGCCTTCTCCTCGGCGGTCGCGACAAAACCGCTGGGGGAGAAGATCTTCGACGGCTGCTCCTCGGATTCGGTGCTCGACACCGTGCCCGTACGGATCGCCTTCACACACACCATCACACCGACGGCGGTGACGATCAAGACCAGCACCGCGAACACGATCGAGAGCGTGCCCTGGATGAAGGTATTGCGGATCGCGATGTCGACCTGCTCCGGTGTCTTCGCCGTCAGGCACGCCTTGCCCGCGTCCTTGGCGGCCTGGCACATGCTGTGCTGCTTCCAGAAACCGAGTTTGGGATCGGCGGAGAAGATCTTCTGCCAGGACGCGGTCATCGTGACCAGCAGATCCCACGCCAGCGGAATGCCGGGAATCCACGCCCACTTCCACTGTCCGCGCTTGACGATGATCGTCAGCACCACGGTCAGCGCGATCGCGGCGAGCAGCTGGTTGGCGATGCCGAACAGCGGATACAGCGCGTTGATACCACCGAACGGATCGTTGACGCCCATCAGCAGCACCCCGCCCCAGCCCGCGACCACGATCAGCGAGCACAGCCAGGCGCCGATCCGCCACGACGGATCACGGAACTTCTTGAACCCGCCGCCGAAGTTGCTCAGCGCGTCCGAGACCAGGAATCGCGCGACACGAGTGCCCGCGTCGATGGTGGTGAGGATGAACAGCGCCTCGAACATGATCGCGAAGTGGTACCAGAACGCCTTCATCGACGCGCCGCCGAGGAATTCGGAGAAGACCTCGGAGATGCCGATCGCCAGGGTCGGGGCGCCACCGGTGCGCGAGACGATCGAATTCTCGCCCACATCGGCGGCCGCGTCGGCGAACAATTCCGGCGTCGCGGGCGGACCGGACAGGCCGAGCGTATTCGTGAACTTGGCGGCGCCTTCCGCCGTGCCACCGGTGAGCCCGGCCGAGGCGTTCATACCGAAGTACAGGTGCTGGTCGATGATCGAGGCGGTGATGATCGCCATCACCGCGACGAACGACTCCATCAGCATGCCGCCGTAGCCGATCATCCTGGCATTGGATTCCTTGGCCAGCAGTTTCGGCGTTGTGCCCGAGGAGACCAGTGCGTGGAAGCCCGAGAGCGCACCACAGGCGATGGTGATGAAAAGGAACGGGAACAGACTGCCGGCGAACGCGGGACCGGCACCGGTGTGCGCGAATTCGGAGACGGCGGGCGCCTTCAGCACCGGCATCGTGATCACGATGCCGACCGCGAGCAGCACGATCGTGCCGACCTTCATGAACGTCGACAGGTAGTCGCGCGGGGCGAGCAGCAGCCACACCGGCAGCACCGAGGCGATGAAGCCGTAGGCGATCAGGCACCACGCGATGGTGGTCCGCGAGAGCGTGAACCAGTCCGCGCCCCACTCGGTTTCGGATACCCAGCCGCCGCCGATGATCGCGGCCAGCAACAGCACGATGCCGATCGCGGAGACCTCGCCGACCGCACCCGGTCGCAGATACCGCAGGTAGACACCCATGAACAGGGCGATCGGGATGGTCATCGCGATGGAGAACACGCCCCAGGGGCTCTCGCCGAGCGCGTTCACCACGACCAGCGCGAGCACCGCGAGCAGGATCGCCATGATCACCAGAATCGCCACGATCGCCGCGACACCGCCGACCACACCGAGCTCGTCACGCGCCATCTGGCCGAGGCTGCGGCCACGTCGACGGGTCGAGGCCCACAACACCAGGTAGTCCTGCACCGCTCCGGCGAACACCACGCCGACGATGATCCAGATGGTGCCGGGCAGATAACCCATCTGCGCGGCCAGCACCGGACCGACCAGCGGGCCCGCGCCCGCGATGGCGGCGAAGTGGTGCCCGTAGAGCACCCGCCGGTCCATCGGCATGAAATCTTTGCCGTTGTCATAGATTTCGGCGGGCGTGGCCACGTCGTCGCGTGGCTTGGTGATCTTCCACTCGATGAACCGCGCGTAGAAGCGGTAGGCGATGATGTAGGTACAGACCGCGGCGATCACGATCCACACCGCGTTCACGGACTCGCCGCGCACGAACGCGATGATCGTCCACGCGATGGCGCCGAGTACGGCGATCCCCGCGAACACGGCCTTCTTCGCGGGCGTGATCGGCGTGCGATCGACGACACCGACCGGAGGCAAGTCCGGATCGGTCCGCAGATATTCGATGGTCGCCATTGACTCAACTCTCCTGTATAACGCGCAGAGCCTCGGGTGAAGCAATCGACAACGTAGCCGATCGCCGAACTGCGACGGAGAGGATCGCACACGTTCGTGCGCAGAATGAAGTTTTGTTCAGATGGTCATTCGCCCCGGTAGGTTCCGAAGCTCCAGAGGTTGCCTTCCGGGTCGGCGGCGCTGAAGCCGCGGGAGCCGTAGTCCTCGTCGCGCAGGTCGCGGATGATCGTCGCGCCCGCGGCCTTCGCCCGGTCGTAGAGCGCGTCGGGCTTGTCGGTGACCAGGTAGAGGTTGGCGACGCCCGGCAGCCGGGTGCCGAAGGGGGAGCCGTCGCGGCCGGTGGAGCCGAACATGATGCCGCCGCCGCCCGGCCAGCGCAGTTCGCCGTGTTCGACGATGGAGTCGTCGTCTTGCCTGGCGTAGACCGCGGTTGCTTCGAGACCGAAGGCGGTGGTGAGGAATCGGATCATGGCGCGGGCATCGTCGAAAGCGAGGCAGGGCCAGATGATGGCGTGGGTATCAGTTGAAGTGTCCATGTGTTCAGCCTCGCGCTTCGAGGGCATTCGGGTCTTGGACGGATGGAATCTCCTCGGCGAGCCAGGCGGTGGGGGCGATGCCCGCCAGTTCGGCGAAGTCGCGGTTCAGGTGGGCTTGGTCGTAGTAGCCGCAGGTGGTCGCGATCTGGGCGATGGAGATATAGGAGGGGGTGCTGGTCAGCATGCGCTTGGCCCGCTCGAAGCGGATGATCCGCGCGGCCAGTTTCGGGCTCGCGCCGAATTCGGCGGTGAACTTGCGGGTCAGGTGCTGGCGGGTCCAGCCGATCCGGTCGGCGAGCGGGTTGATCGAGCAGGTGCCGCCGGTTTTCACGAGAGCGTGCCAGGCCCAGGTCAATTCGGGGCCGGCGAGAGTTTCGGTACGTGCCGCCGCGGTGAGGGCCTTGTCGCACGCGGCGAACCGGCTCGGCCAATCCTGTTGTGATTGCACAGCATCGGCGAGTTGATCGCCGAGAATGCTTTGCGCTTGGGAACATTCGATCGAGATATCCCACAGCTCGCTCGCGGGCATACCGAACAGCACCCGGCAACCCAGCGGGGTCAGCTCGATCGCCACGCCTTCTTGGAAACCGGTGTGCGCGATCATCGCTGGACTCGCCTGCAGGCCGCTCAGGACACAGCGGTAGCTGCCGGGGGCTTGGTGCGGGTCGGTCTGCTCGACGACATCGATCGTCGGGCCGACCGCGACGATGAAGGTCATGTGCCGTGATGGCAGGCCGCGGTGCAAGCCGGGCTCGAATCCCGCGAGTCGATAGCCCACGTACCGGTCGATGAACGCTGCCAGCACCGGCGCGGGGGCCGCGGTCACCACCTCCGTGGTCGCCTCCATACGGCAACGCTACGCCGGGTGTGTGGGATTACCCACGCGTCTGGGGTATCGCCGCGGGGTAACCGAACCGTGAAGGTGCTCTCCGCAATGCGGCGGAGGCGGTGAGATTTCGCACTCGCGGGCTCACGGCCTGTGGAAACACGAGGTCAGCCGGTTAATCTTGCGCCTTCGCTCAATTCTGTAGGAGGTGTCATGCGGCGGGTTCAGTACGAACGCAGCGGTGGTTCGGAGATGCTCGAGGTCGTCGCGGCCGACGTGCCGGTGCCCGGTGTGGGCGAGCTGCTGGTCCGGGTCGAGGCCATCGGGGTCACGCTGTCGGCGATTCGGCGGATCAGCGCCGCGCCTGTCGCGCAGATGCGTGCCGAAGTCGCCGGTGAGGTCGTCGGGGTCGGGGACGGGGTCGATGGATACGGCGTCGGCTATCGGGTGGTCGGGCTGTGTACTTCCGACGCCTATGCCGAGTACGTCGTGCTCGCCGCCGACCAGGCTTCCGCCATTCCCGACGGCGCCTCCGCGGTCGACGCCGTCGCGCTGATGCGCAGCGGACTCGTCGCCCTCGGCGCGCTCGACACCGCGACCCCGCGTGAGGGCGAAACCGCGCTGGTCACCGCCGCTGCCGGTGGTGTCGGCCATCTCGCCGTGCAGCTGGCCAAGGTGCGCGGGGCGAGCTGGGTCATCGGCGCGGTCTCCGACGAGTCGAAGATCGATTTCGTGCGCGAACTCGGTGCCGACGAGGTGTTCACCTACGACCAGCTGCACTGCGGCAAGCAGGCCGACTACGCCCTCGACGGCGTCGGCGGCACCGGTCTGGGCGGCACTCTCGCCGGTCTCGCCGAAGGCGGCCGCGCGGTCACCTACGGCACCGGCGGCGGCCTCATCGACACCGAAGACCTCCTCGCGGGCGGCAAATCCCTCACCGGATTCCGGATCGGTCGTCTCGCCCAGCGCGACCCGGCTCGCTACGAGGACCTGCGCCAGGAGGTCTGGCAGTACTACGCCTCCGGTCTGCTGCACCCGGTCGTGCACGCCGAGTTCGCGCTCGACGACGCCGTCGCCGCACACGCGGTGATCGAGCAGCGCGCCAACCTGGGCAAGGTCGTCCTCGTTCCGTGATCGGCGCTGGAACCCGCCCCGGCCGCGGGGGCGGGTTCCGGTGATTCGGGCATGGTCGCGGACCCGTAGACTCTGCTCCTTGTGAGCCTCACCCTCGGAATCGTCGGCCTGCCCAACGTCGGAAAGTCGACGCTGTTCAACGCGTTGACCAAGAACGACGTGCTGGCCGCGAACTACCCGTTCGCGACCATCGAGCCCAACGTCGGCGTGGTCCCGCTGCCCGACCCGCGTCTGAACAAGCTCGCCGAGATCTTCGGCTCCGAGAAGATCGTGCCCGCCGTGGTGTCGTTCGTCGATATCGCCGGCATCGTGAAGGGCGCCTCCGAAGGTGCGGGCCTTGGCAACAAGTTCCTCGCCAACATTCGTGAGGCCGACGCGATCTGCCAGGTCGTGCGCGTGTTCGCCGACGACGACGTGATTCACGTCGACGGCCGGGTCGACGCCGCCGCCGACATCGAGGTCATCGAAACCGAGCTCATCCTCGCCGACCTGCAGACCCTCGAGAAGGCCATCCCGCGCCTCGAGAAGGAAGCCAGGGTCAAGAAGGACCGCAAGCCCCTGCTCGACGCGGCCAAGACCGCCGAAGGGTTCCTGAACGAGGGCACCACCCTGTTCGCCGCGGGCAAGAAGATCGACGCCGAACTGCTCCGTGAGCTCTCCCTGCTCACCATCAAGCCGTTCCTCTACGTCTTCAACGCCGACGAATCCGTCCTCACCGACGAGGCCAAGCTCGCCGAACTGCGCGCGACCGTCGCCCCCGCCGACGCGGTCTTCCTCGACGCCAAGGTCGAAGCCGAACTCCTCGAACTCGACGACGAATCCGCCCTGGAACTCCTCGAGTCCATCGGCCAGACCGAACCGGGCCTGCACGGCCTCGCCCGCGCCGGCTTCCACACCCTCGGCCTGCAGACCTACCTCACCGCAGGCCCCAAGGAATCCCGAGCCTGGACCATCCACCAGGGCGACACAGCCCCCAAGGCCGCGGGCGTCATCCACACCGACTTCGAACGCGGCTTCATCAAGGCCGAAATCGTCGCCTTCAACGACCTGGTCGACGCTGGTTCCATGGCAGCAGCCAAGGCCGCGGGCAAGGTCCGCATGGAAGGCAAGGACTACACCATGGTCGACGGCGACGTCGTGGAGTTCCGCTTCAACGTGTAATTCGTTGCGCCTGAGGTCGATTGACGTGGCATCAGGCGTTCGAATTGATTCCGGGTGGCGCCGCCCTGTCAGGCGATTCCGAGGGCTGAGGCGGTCAGGTGCCACAGGCGGTCGGTTGCTTGGTGCTGGTCGGCCGGGGGTGTCGATCGGAGTTGTTGGGCGATGCCGTGGCGTAGGCCGCCGATGACGTAGGCGCCTGCGCTGGCGGGGTCGAGGGTGATGGGGAGCTGGCCGAGGGATTGGCCGTGGCGGATGTTGTCGGCGGCCATGGCGCTCATCGTTTCGATGTGGACGGCTTCGAGTTCGGCGAGGTCGGGGTCGAGGGCGGCGCGGGTCAGCAGGATGGGGGCCAGCTGGTCGGCGAAGTGGTAGGCGACGAAGAGGTTGGTGCGTTCGCGTTCGCGGGTGCTCCAGTCGGCGTGGGCGGGGAGGTTGGCGTCGGCGATGGCGTGGCGGAGGCCGTCGTAGAAGCCGTCGTAGATCGCGGCGAGTAGACCGCTCTTCGAGCCGAAGTGGTGGTAGAGCGCGCCGGTGCTCAGCTTCGCCCTGCGGGTGAGCGCGCTCAGTTCCAATACGCCGTTGCCGCGGACCAGTTCCTCGCGCGCGGCGGTGAGAAGTTGTTGACGTCCGATGGGAGCCCGTGCCATATTCGAAACATAACAGAACTCAGTTATGTTCAAGGAGTCGCCGTGAGCAGCGAAGTGTCCTCGTTGGCCGATTTGGGTGGCGATCTGGCCGGTACGTACCGGCGGACCGCGAGCGGTGGGACGACCGTCGATCAGGCTCTCGCCGAGGCGGACCTGGCCGCGGTCCTGCGCGACGGCTACGTGATCCTTCCTGACCTACTCACCCCGGAGCAGCTGGACGGCATCCGCGAATCCGTGCGGCCACTGCTGGATCGACACGGGCGCAATCACTTCGAGGGTCACACCACCCAGCGGGTGTACAGCGTGCTGAACAAGACGGACAGCTGTGATCGCATCGCCGACCATCCGCGAGTGCTGGCGCTGCTCGATCGGCTGTTCCTGCCGAACTACCTGCTGTCGATGTTGCAGGTGATCAACATCCTGCCCGGGGAGCAGGCGCAGATGCTGCACACCGACGACGGCTTCTACCCGATTCCGCGACCGCGAGCCGCGCTCGGGGCAGCCACGATCTGGGCGATCGACGACTTCACCGCCGACAACGGCGCCACCGACATCATCGCGGGCAGTCACCGGTGGGGCGATCGGCTGCCCGCGGAATCCGACCGCGCGCCCGTGGTGATGTCGGCGGGTTCGTGCGTGTTCTTCCTCGGCACGTTGTGGCACGGCGGTGGCGCCAACCGAAGCGATCGGTCACGCTTGGCCGTCACCGCGCAATACTGCGAGCCGTGGTTGCGGCCCCAAGAGGCGTTCACGCTGTCGACCACCCGAGACACCGCGCGCCGGGTGTCCGAAGACCTTCGGCGCATGCTCGGCTACAGCATCCACCCGCCTTTCATCGGCCAAGTCGACGGCATGCATCCCAAGCGGCTGCTGGAACCCGGCGCCCAGGCGCTGTAAACCGGTGCGCCGGAGGTGAAACGGCCTACCTCAATTCGAGCTCTATTGCGCCGGTGAGGAGTTGGCGGGCCCGGGTCAGGTCGAGCGATCCGCTGTGCCAGCGTTCGCTGAGGCCTTCGACCAGAGCGGTCAGGCGTTCGGCGGAGTCCGTGGCGTCGACGGTCGCGGCGACGGTGCCGAGGTCTCGAGCCTCGCGAATCAAGGATTCGACGTCGGTGTTCCAGGCTTCGGTGGTGGTGCGCAATGGGTCTCGGAGGTCGGGGTTGAACGCGGCGCTGGCGCGCAACTCGCCCCAGGCGATGCTGGTCTCGCGGACTTCGGAGGTGTCCTGGAGTTCGCGCAGGAGCATGTGTTCGAGTTGAGTGCGTGGGTCGGTGGCGGGGGTGTCGGTGTAGGACTGGGCACGGTGGTTGATGTGTTCGAGGGCGGCGCGCAGGATGCCTGCGCGGTCCTTGAAGTGGTAGTAGATAAGGGCCGGGGAGACTTCGGCTGCGGTGGCGAGCTTTTCGATACGCAGTCCGCGCACGCCGTCCTGGGCGATGACGCGGACGGCGGCTTCCATGATCTGGGTACGGCGTTCCGACACGGTTCCTCACAGTAGGGGCCGGGTGCCCGGCGGCGAATCCGCCGGGGTGGCTCAGTCGACGGGTTCCTGCTGTGTGGTGCAGTGGATACCGCCGCCACCTGCGGCGATGCCGTCGATGTTGATCTGCACCACTTCGCGGCCGGGGAACAGCCGCGTGAGGGTGGCCGCGGTGGCGCTGTCGGCGGCCGGGTCGCCGAACTCGGGGGCGATGACGGCGCCGTTGCAGACATAGAAGTTGATATAGCCGGCGGCGAAATCGTCGTTCTCGAACTGTTCGCGCACGGTCGACGGCCCGGTCAGCACCTCCACCTGCACAGGGCGGCCGTGAACGTCGGTCGCCGAGCGCAGGATATCGAGGTGGCGGCGGGTGACGTCGTAGTCGAAGGAGTACGGGTCGTTGTCGAGTCCGGCCACGACCACGCCGGGGCCGGTGAAGCGGGCGTAGAAGTCGGTGTGCCCGTCGGTGATGTCCTGGCCGGCGATGCCGGGCAGCCAGATCACCTTCTTGATGCCGAGCAGGTAGTCGAGTTCCTCCTCGACATCGCGCTTCTTCCAGCCGGGATTGCGATTGTTGTCGATCACGCAGCTCTCGGTGATGATCGCGGTGCCCTCGCCGTCGACCTCGAGCGCGCCGCCTTCGAGCACCAGATCGGTGTGGCGAGTGTCGACGCCCGCGCGGCGGGTGACGAACTCGGCGACCTTCGCGTCGGCGCGGTGTGCTTGCTTGTCGCCCCAGCCGTTGAAGTTGAAATCCACACCGGCCTTGGCGTTTCCGCTCCGGACGAACACCGGGCCGGTATCGCGCATCCACAGGTCGTCGAGGTCGGTGGGGATCAGTTCCACGTTCGCGGTGCCGATCAGGCGCTGTGCCTGGGCCAGTTCGCCGGGGCGCACCAGCATGGCGACCGGTTCGAAGCGGGCGATCGTGGTGGCGATGGTGGCCAGATTGCGCTGCACCTCGGGGACCAGGTCGGCACCCCAGATCCGTTCATCGGCCACGAAGGCCATCCAGGTGCGCTTGTGCGGCTGCCCTTCCTCGGGCATGAGCCAGGTCCTTCCGTCGTCGTCGACCTGCGTGCTGGTGTCGTCACAACCGGCCCACAGCACACTGCTGAGCGCGGCCATCGTGGTCTGGACGAATGTGCGTCGTCGCATTTGTTTTCTCCTTCCGACTACCATCACCATGAATCCTGACTGAAAATTTAGTCAAGGATCGTGACGGGTAGCACCTAGGTGGTGTTCTGCGCACCCTCGGGGGAGCGGCCCCAGCACTCGGGGTCCTGATAGCGGCACCTGATCAGGCGCAGAGTTGATGCTGTCACCGCACGCGAGCCGGAGGTTCCGATGTCGATCATCAGCTCAATCGCCCACTCGGACGAGCGTCGTGTTTCGGTGTCGACCGGTGACGGTGTGCAGCTCGCGGTTCGTGAATACGGTCGGCGATACGCGGACCTGACGGTTGTCCTGATTCATGGGCATTGCCTGCGGACCGAGTCGTGGACGGATGTGCGGGACGCGCTGTTGCGCGAGCACTCCGGTGCCAAGGTCGTCTGCTACGACCATCGCGGGCACGGTGACTCCGCCGTGGCGTCGAGGCAGACCTACAACATCGAACAGCTCGGTCGTGATCTGCACGAGGTGCTCGACGTCGTCGCCCCGACCGGCCCGGTTGTGCTGGTCGGGCATTCGATGGGTGGCATGACCGTGCTGACCTACGTCGACCAGTACCGGCACGAGGTCGGGACCCGCATCGTCGGCGCCGGACTCATCGCCACCGCCGCGAGCGGGCTCGCCGACGCCGGCTTCGGGCGGCTGCTGCGCAGTCCGATCATCGCCGGCTTCCAGGCGGCGGTACGGCGCGCACCGCGCCTGATGCAGCACGCGAAGGTGCTGTCCTGCAAGGTTTTCGCCCCGGTGGTGCGCACCGCCGAGTTCGGTGACCGCAAGGTCAGCCAGCGTGTGCTCGCGCTGGCCGAGGCGATGCACAACGCGACGTCGATCGTGACCATGGCCAGCTTCCTGAGCGCCTTCAAGACCTTCGACCGCACCGCCGCCCTGACCACGCTCTCGACCATCCCCACCCTGATCCTGTGCGGCTCCGCCGACCTGATGACACCCCCGTCCCATTCCGTCGCCATGGCCGCCGCCGTCGACTACGCGGACTTCGTGCAGATCGACGGCGCGGGCCACTCGGTGATCTTCGAGCAGCCCGCCCAGGTCGCCGAGGCCATCGCCCGCCTGGTCGGCCGCGCGGCACGCACCGACCGACCCGAGCGCGCCCAGTTGGCCCTCGCCGCCTGAGGCGCTCAACGGCTGCGATGCAGTGTCAGCTGTCGTCGAACTGGAGTCGCTGCACGGGTTGGCCGGTGAAATCGGCGATGAGTTCGAAGTCCTTGTCGGCATGTAGGACGGTGAGTTTCGCGCGCTCGGCGATCGCGGCGATCAGCAGATCGGGAATTGACGGGGCCCGGTGCTGTCCCCGCGTGGCTAGCTCCCGGAGGACTTGCAGCGCGCGGTCTTCCGAAGTGGGCGTCTGGTATTCGACCGGCATGTTCGCGAGCGGGGGCAGGTCGAGCAGCTTGGCGAGGTCTTTCGCGGTGCGAGCGGAGTAGCCGGTTTCCAGCAGGGTGACGGTCGCGATGCGAACCATCCCGCGTTCGATGCGGTCGGCCCACACGTGCGCGTCCGGTGCGGCGCCGATGCGAACGAGGGCGGACTTGTCGATCAGCCAAGGGCGCGGGCTCACGACCATGCGCGCCCCATGACCTCGGGGTTGTCCAGATCTTGTGCGAGCTCGGCAACCCGATTCAGGTCGCCGACGGTGACGGGCACGATTCGCTGAAAGTCCCGCACCAGCCAGCGCCGTAAGAACTCCCCCCGGGATATCCCCAACTCGCGGGCGCGCTGGTCGACTTCTTCGATCGCGGATTCGGGGACGTCACGAATGAGGATATCTGTCATGGTCACTACCTCCTGATATCAATGATATCAGCAGGTAGTGGGTTGCCCGAGACGAACAAGCAGATCGTCGCCGCCGTCATCGGCGGTCGATCGGCTTCACGACTTGGCTACAGCCAGGGCTGAATGAGGGCGGATGTCGCCGGATGCTGGGTGGTGCAGGCGGGCTAGTTCGGTGAAGCCGGCTGTGTGGAGGGTTTCGGCGAGGTGGTCGGTGGGCCAGCGGTAGGCGGTGGTCACTTTGTGGGGGAAGGTTTCGACGGCTTCGGTGGCTTCGAAGAAGCCGATGACCAGGCGGCCACCGGGGGTGAGAACGCGGTGGAATTCGGCCAGCACGGTGGGGAGTTCGATGGGGTCGAGGTGTATGAGGGAGAACCAGGCCAGCAGGCCGTGGATGGATTCGGTGGGGGCGTCGATGGCGCGGAGTGAGCCGAGTTCGAAGGGGATAGCCGGGTATGTCGATCGCGCGTGGGCGATGAATTCGGGGACCAGGTCGATGCCGGTCGTGGTGATGCCCGCGTCGGTGAGGAATTTGGTGAACTGGCCGGGGCCGCAGCCGAGGTCGAGGACGGGGCCGGGAGCCAGGTGCGTTTGGGCGAAGGCGGTGTCTTCGGGCGCTAGGTCGGTGGGGGAGCCGAAAAGGTCGATGTAGAGGGTATGGATGGCGGTGTAGGCGGCTTGGACGGTGTTGTCTGGCACCCGCTCGACGGTAGTCACTGGACAGGGCATGCCCGGTTCCGTCCATCGTTTGTCCTCGGGAGACCCGGGTAGTCGAATGTAGGGAGCCGTTTTCCCAGTCGTAGACACGAAGGGATCGACGATGCCGATCAAGCCTGTTCGACGCATTGCTCGCGCGCTGCTGGGGACCACATTCGTGGCCGCAGGAGTGAACGGGTTGATGAATCAGAAGCCCCGAGCCGACGCCGCGACCGCGCTGGCCGAGAAGGGCAGAACCGGTCTGCCCGACGCGCTGGCGGCGCGGGTGCCCGACGATCCGAGTCAATTCGTGCGCATCAACTCCGCGGCGCAGGTTGTGGGTGGGTTGTTGCTGGCCAGTGGACGGGCACCGCGGCCCGCGGCGCTCCTGCTCGCCGTGACCGTCGTGCCGGGGACCATCACCGAGCAGGACTTCTGGGCCGAGAACGACCCAGACCGGAAGGCTGCCAAGCGGGTGGGCTTCCTGAAGGATCTCGGGCTGCTCGGCGGGTTGATGATCGCGGCGTCCGATACCGAGGGCAAGCCGTCGCTGGGGTGGCGGGCTCGCAAGGCGTTCTCGCGTGAGGAACCGCGCATCGCGGCCGAGGGTGCCGCGCTCGCGGCGGCGGCCAAGGTTCGGGGTGCGCAGATCGCCGATGTGGCCCATGAGCAGGGTGGACATCTCGCGGTAGCCGCGAGCGAGCGTAGTTCTCAGCTGGCCGAGATCGCCCGGGAACGTGGGCCGCAACTGGCCGAGGCGATTCGCAACCGCGGCGCGCATCTGGTCGAGGTCGCCAAGGAGCGCGGCCCAGAGGTCGCCGAGGTGGCGCGGACCAAAGGCGCGCACTTCGCCGAAGTCGCCAAGGAGCGCGGCCCCGTACTGGCCGAATCGGCCCGGACGCGTGGATCGCACCTGGTAGACGTCGCCAGGGAACGCGGCTCCGACTTGGCGGACGCGGCCCGCGAGCGTGTCGACAACCGCGCGTCCTGACGGGCGAACAACACCGGTCGGTACGCGAATGCCCCGACAACCATGGTCTGGTGCGCCGATGTAATTGTGGCGCACCATAGACGTGGGGTCGGGCAACCCGACGAACTCACCGCACAGGCCGATCATTCGAGCAATCCGGGCGAATTAGGTTTGGCGGTGAGTTCTGGTGTGAATACTGGGCATTCGCAATGCATTTCGACAGAGTGGGATCCATCTGATGTTGTCCGGTCGTGAAACGTCCAAGCCGTACGCCGTTCGAGTCGCAGGGGTGGGAGCGGCGGTGCTGATCGGACTGCTCGGTTCGGCGGGAACCGCTGCGGCACTTCCGGGTTCGGGCTCGGCATCGGGTTCGGCCAGTGGTTCCGCGGACTTGGCATCGGGTTCGGCGTCCGGCTCGTCGTCGGTCGGTCCGGCGACGGCGGCCGGTGCCTACCTCACGTGGCAGTCGACGCAGTTCATCCACAACACCCTGCGCATGCTGCTGTCGATCCCGATGCGCAACATCTAGTTCCAGGTCTTTTCCCAGCGCTCGGCCGCCCAGTCGCGCACCTCGCCGCTGAGCAGAATCGCGGGCAGCAGTAGCGCGAAGCCGATCAGCAGGATCGCCAGCCGCACCCACACGCTGAGTTCGCCGAGGGCGCGCAGCAGTGCGGGCAGGATGCAGACCACGGCGAGCGCGACGAGGATGATCGCCGCGAGATTGTGTCCGGGTCCGGCGATCAGCGCGGCGCAGATGCCGAAGCACAGACCGAGGACCAGTCCGCCGACGCCGACGAAGTAGTTGTCCCAGGAAAGCCAGCTCGGGCGGGTAGACCGGTGAGTGACCACGCCGGGGAGCTTAGCGCGATCAGCTATCGGTGTGCGGCGGTCTGGGCCACGGGTTCTGCTCCAGCTGTTCGACCGACCGATTGAACTTGCGCATCAGCCTGCTGAGCTCGGTGACATCGTCGTCGTCCCAGTCGGCGACGACCTTGCCGATGTCGCTGGTGCGGTGCCGCCGGTCCGCCGCGAGCGCGGCCTTACCGTCGGCGGTGGTCTTGACCTTGCGGGCGACGCCGCCGTCCGGATCGGGAACCCGCTGCACCAATTCCTGTTTCAGCATCGCCCCGACCTGCCGGTTGATGGTGGAGATGTCGAGCTGGAACGACTCCGACAGCTCGCGCAGGCTCAGCGGTTCACCGAGGTCCAGCCGGGTCAGGATGAGAAACGCCGAACGGTCGAGCAGGAAACCGGGGCGCCTTCGGGTGGTCGTGGGGAAGTGCCGCGAGATCAGGTTCAGCTCGAACACCAGGCGGGTGAACGGGGTGTCATCGGCGGCGCCGGAATCGGACATGTGCCAACTATGTCGCGTGGGTCACCCCGGAGCCAAATTGTGTACTATGCACATGCTGTGTACCGTCCATATTTGTGTCTGTAACTGCCGCCGACGTCTCCCCGGCCACCTCCGAAACCCGCCGCCCGGCCCCGGCCGTGCTGATCGCGGTGCTCAGCACGGTCGGCATCGTCGTCTCGCTCATGCAGACGCTGGTCATCCCGATCATTCCGTCGCTGCCGACCCTGCTGAACACCTCGGCGTCCAATGCCTCCTGGGTGGTCACGGCCACGCTGCTGGCGGGCGCGGTGTCGACGCCGATCGCCGGACGGCTCGGCGACATGTTCGGCAAGCGGCTCATCCTCGTCTGCAATCTCGGCTTCATGGTCGTCGGCTCGGTGGTCTGCGCGACCGCGAACTCGCTGCTGCCCGAGGTGATCGGCCGGTCGCTGCAGGGCATCGCGGTGGGCGCGATCCCGCTGGGGATCAGCATCATGCGCGACGAGCTCAGGCCCGAGAAGGTCGGCGGCGCGATGGCGGTGATGAGCGCGACCCTCGGTGTCGGCGGTGCCATCGGCCTGCCGTTCTCGGCGCTGATCGCGCAGAACGCGAACTGGCACGTGCTGTTCTGGACCGCGGCCGGGCTCGGTGTGCTGTGCGCGGTGCTGGTGTTGGTGTTCGTGCCGGAGTCGCCGGTGCGCACGCCGTCGCGCTTCGATTTCGGTGGTGCGGTCGGGCTGTCGATCGCCCTGCTCACCTTGCTGATCGGCATCACCAAGGGCGCCGACTGGGGCTGGGCGAGTGGCTCGATCCTCGCGCTGTTCGGTCTGTCGCTGGCGAGTTTCCTCGGCTGGGGCGCCTATGAGCTGCGCCGGCCCTCTCCACTGGTCGACCTGCGGGTGTCGGCTCGCCCCCGCGTGCTGTTCACCAATATGGCCTCGATCGCGGTCGGCTTCTCGCTCTACGGCATGTCGCTGACGTTCCCGCAGTTGCTGATGGCGCCCGAGGAAACCGGCTACGGGTTCGGGCTGTCGATGGTGGTCGCGGGTCTGGCGATGGCGCCGACCGGTCTGGTGATGATGCTGCTGTCCCCGGTCTCGGCGCGGCTGTCGGCGAAGAAGGGTCCCAAGCTGACGCTGGCCCTCGGTTCCACGGTGATCGCGGTCGGCTACCTGTGTGCGGTGGTCATGATGGACAGCGTCTGGCAGATCGTGCTGTCGTCGGTGATCGTCGCCGGTGGCGTCGGCCTTGCCTACGCCGCGATGCCCGCGCTGATCATGGGCGCGGTCCCGATCACCGAGACCGCGGCCGCCAACGGCCTGAACTCGCTGATGCGCTCGATCGGCACCTCCACCTCGGCCGCGGTGATGGGCGTGGTGCTCGCGCACATGACGATCAACCTCGGCCCGCACGTGCTGCCGTCGCGAGAGGGTTTCCACACCGCCTTCTTCATCGCGATGGCCGGTGCGGTGGCCGCGATCGTGCTGACGGCCTGCATTCCGCTGGGCAAGGCCGACAAGAACTAGATCGCCGGGCAGAAAGTGATCAGCGACCACTCCCTGCGTGGGTGCGCGAACTCGAAATTGAGCATGGACATGCTGGTCGGCGCCCCGGTGCCGGGATCGCGTAGCGTCAGGACCGGGCTGTCGATGTCGCTCGGCTGTTGCGGTTCGGTGGTCCACAGGTGGTCCCACTCCGGTGCTGCCGAGCACGCCGCGACGAGTTCGTCGATCCGCTGCCGCGGCACCACGCCCGGGCTCATCACCCGGAACCCGTAGACAATCAGATGGATCTGCTTTTCCCACTCGATGACCACCGTGCGCGAGATCGGGTCGAGCAGCATCCATTCGAGCAAGGTGGTGCCAGGAACCAGCCCGGGAAAGAACCGCTCCCACGCCGCGTTCACGGCGAGCACATCGAAGGTCGGGTACACCTGCACGCTGGCCGGGTGGGGCAGGCTGTGCAGCAGAACCAGATCCGCCGCGGGCAGGTCGGTGAGCTGGGTGGGTGCCGGTTCGTCGTAGCGATGCGACAGCGACAGCGCGACGAGGTGGTTGCGGAACACGTCGGGCACGTCCAGCGCGTCGAACAGCGCGGTCAGCGACTCCAGAGTCGGTACGCGCGTGCCCTGTTCGATCTTCTGGATGAGCGCGGGCGAGATGCCTGCCGCCTCGCTCAGCGCCGCCCTGGTCAGTCCCGACGATTCGCGGCGTTCGCGCAGATACCGCGCAATCGGCGCGTGCGGGTCTTCCACGTGGCGTTCCTCTTTCGGTCAGTGGGACAAATTGGGACAGTCGTCTAGCTTGACCGAGGGTAAAGGTTTCGCAAAACTCATGTCAGCCGAGTGGGAGATCGCCTGGCTGCCCGGCCGCTGCGCCCAGGCCGATTATCGGCCTTTGGACTGGTCGGGCCAGTGTGTTCCGAAGCGGAAAGTGTTCGACACCACCCCTGCGCGGATGAATGTCGCCGGAGGGGACGGCGCGCGCTCGCCTCGCGCGCGCCGAGAGCGATTGCCGGGCTGAAACCCGGGTGGCGCAGGGGTCCATCCGGTGGTCGCCCCGTCCGCTTCGGAAAACACCCGTGATCGGGAACCGAAAGCGCTCGTGATTCGTCCAATAGATCAGAAGGATGAACGAGAGCGGGGGGCGATGACGCAGATTCGAGCCGAACGACCTGGACGACGCACGTCCTGGATCGTCGGAATCTCCGGGATGCTGGCCGCGGCCACCGTGGTCGCCGTCGGACTGGTGTGGTGGCAGCACGATTGGGGCGACCAGTTCCCCGCGCTCGACAGCGAACGTCTCGACGAGCAGCAGATCGTGCTGGTCGACGTGTTGCGCCGCGAGCACGAGCAGCCCGGCGGCGGCCCGAAGTACGCCGAGGGGGTCCAGGAGGCCTGGTGCGCCGACTTCGTCAGCTGGACCATGCGCGAGGCGGGCAGGCCGCTGGCCAACCCGAACTCCGGTTCCTGGCGCATTCCCGGCGTGTACACGCTGCAGGAGTACTACCAGCAGGTCGGCCGATTCACCCGCGCCGACGTCGGCTACCGCCCGCGCACCGGTGACGTGGTGCTCTACGGTCCCGACAGTCCGCTCGGTCAGCACACCAACATCGTGTTGAAGGCCGACGGCGAAACGATCACCACCATCGGCGGCAACGAGATGGGCGGGGTTCGGGTTCGCACCATCACACCGGCCGAAACCGCCGATCTGGTCGGTTACGGACGATTCTGAAATCGATTGGCGCTCAAGACAACTGCGATGATCCTGGACGGCGGTACCACGCCGATACCCGTACCATGGATCTCGCGGCGCCCGGCAGCGCCGTTGCCGGCTCCTCCGTCCTGCTTCCCCCTCATCGGCAGGACGGGGGAGTTGTGCCACCAGCAGGGGGTTCGCGGTCGTCACGTACCGTGTTCGATGTGCGTGTGAAGGTGGGCGAGAAGCCACGTCGTGACCCGATGTGGATCGAGTACGCCGATTTCGGCGAACGGTTCGTCACCTACGCGGTGACCGAGGAGCGCATCACCGCCGCGGTGTCGGGGATGACCGGCCGTGGCGTGAAGATCGGGCCGTTCTCCCTCGGCCCCGCCGGACTGGCCGGTTTCGTCGCCGAGGGCACGCTCGGCACCCCCGTGGTCACCCGTACGCCCGGCGACGCGCTGAGCTTCGGCGTGCGGATCCCGCTGACCCTGGCCGTGAACCTGGTTCTCGGTGGCCGCAAACTGCGCCTGGCCGCCGTGGTGGAGATCGGGCTCACGCTGCACGCGCGCACCGCCGCCCCGCTGCTGGTCGTGATCGATGTCGCACCGGTGACCGCCAAGGATGTCAGCTTCACGTTGCGTGCCGAGGCCATCGACGGTGCGTGGGAGATGCTGCTCGACCCGATCGCGGGCCTGGTGCAGCGCGAGGTCGCCAATCGGGTCAACGCCATCGTCGGCGATCCGAAGGTCCGCTCGGAGCGGGTCTTCGATATCGAGGCGATCCTGGACGGCTACCGCTCACCGCATCGCAACGACACTGTCTTCGACTGGATCGACTACCGCGAATTCGGTCTGCGATTCTTCACCACCATCGTCACCAGGGACCGCGTGCACGGCGTGGTCGGCCAGCTGGCGGGCAGCGAGATCGAGGTCGGCCCGCTGGCCGAGGGTCCGCGCGGTGCGGCCACGGTGACCGTACGCGGCGCGATCGAGCAGCCGCGCGTGATCGATCGTGGCCTCGGCGAGCCGGGCGACCTGCGGATCTTCGACATGACACTGCCGGTCGGGCTCGACATCACCGTCGACGTGCTCAAAGCCAACCACTACCGCGCCGACCTGGAGATTCCGCTGGTCCTCACGGCCAGAGCCGCCGAGCCGTTGCAGATCGTGATCGAGGTGCCGCCCCCCGCGATCGAGGACATCTCGATGGAATTCAGCGCGAAGGGCCTGCGCGCGGCTACGCTGGCCCGGCTGGCCGGGATCAAGCGGCAGGTCGTCGCGCAGGTCGTCGCGGTGGTCAGCACCGAGCTGGCCGATCCGACCGGTCGCACCATCGATGTGGGCGCGGCGATCGACGGCGCGACCTGACTCGTGTGACTCGTGGGGCGAATGTTGCCGTTGGTTCTGGCGGTTCCCCTGGGGTTGTGGTGCAATGAATCGCACGTTCCAGACTCCCGGCGCGCGATTTTCGGGGAAGGCGCGCCGGGTTCGCTTACCGGTTGAAGGTCGGGTTGCGCGAAGGAGTCCTGCGATGCTTTCTGTTCCGGTGACCAGGCGGAAGTTCTTCGGCTTCGCCGCCGCCGCGGCCACGATCGGGGTCGGCCTCGCCGCCGCGCCCGCCCGCGCCCAATCCTTCGGCACCATGGTCGACTACGCCGCCGGGGTTCCCTCCGCCGCGTCGATCGCCGCCGAAGGGCACATCGGCGTCATCCGCTACGTCTCCGAGCGCAGGCCCGGCGCGGAGTGGATGGAGGGTAAACCGCTGCTCGCCGCCGAGGTCGAAGACCTGTGGGCCAACGGACTGTCGATCGTGTCGAACTACCAGTTCGGCAAGGGCCCGACAGCCGACTGGCGCGGGGGCCTCGAAGCGGGCAAGGAACACGCCGAGCGCGGCTGGGCGATCCATGTCGCCGCGGGTGGACCCGACACCGCGCCGATCTACGCCTCCATCGACGACAACCCCTCGGTCGAGGAGTTCGACGAGATGATCGCGCCCTATATCGAGGGCTGGCAGTCGGTGCTCGGACCCGAACTCGTCGGCATCTACGCCAACGCGCCGACTATCGACCGCGCCCTCGACGCGGGCCTCGGTTCCTGGTTCTGGCAACACAATTGGGGCACCGAGCGAGGTTTCGTGCACGGCTCCGCGCACCTGCACCAATTCGAGATCGACAAGCGCGCGATCGACGGCGTCGGCGTCGACCTGAACCGGGTCCTCGCGTCGGACTACGGCCAGTGGTGACCTAGGTCTGGCAGTGGCAGGTCGCTCCGCAGCGAATATCGGGCTCGTCGTCGGGCATCACGCGCAGCGCCGACCGCATCTCCGGTTCGGCGAGCACCCCGCGCCACGACATCAGCGACCACCGCGACAGACCGGATAGCGCCGACCCGATACTGGCGAACGACAGCGATGAGATCGCCGACCCGAACGACCCGATCGAGCCGATGGACAGCACCGACCCGACACTGCCGATCGACAGCACCGAATAGGCCGATCCGATCGACAGGATCGACCCCTCGGACCGATAGGACAGGATCGACCGGCTGCTCCGAATCGACCGAACGTTCCGGGAAGAACCATGCGTGGTCGCCATCGTCTCGGTTTACCACATCGCGATGCCCGCGGGAACAGCCGAAAACAACTGAGCCCGATCCGTTCTCGAGGAACGAATCGGGCTCGGTGTGCGCTTGTACTCAGACCGTGAAGAATCCGAGTGTCGGCAAGAACGTGCAGGTACGCGGTGCGGCGCCTTCGGCGGCGGTGGTGAGCGAACCCGAGATCACCGCGACGACGCGGCCGTGGCCGGTGTTCGCGACGGCCGACAGGGTGGCCGGACCGCCGGGGTTGATCTTGGCCTCGTCGGTCAGCGTCTGGGTCGCGGACTGACGGGTGTCGAGGTTGAGCCACTGCACCGTCATCGGCGGGTTCTGCTCGGCGGTCGGCGCCTTGGTGCCGAGCGCGGTGAACACGAAACCGGCCTGTCCGGCGGCGGGGCCGGGCGGGGGCAGCTGCGCTGGACCGGCGACCGCGAGCGCGGTGCCGACCGAATCGGCGCCGTCGCCGATGCAGCCCCTGCCGATCGTCGGGTACAGGAACTGCGCGATGACCGGGCCGTCCTGCGGGAGCTCGGGACCGCCGCCGCCGCTGCCGTCGAGGAAGGTGATGATCCGCTCGAGGGTGGCCTTGATGGCGGGCGGCAGGTTCAGCGTGGCCAGCAGCGCGCGCGCCTGATCGAGCAGGGCGGTCTGCGGGCTGGCGATGTCGGCAGGGCCCGCGACCAGGCCTGCCACCGCGGGAGCGAAGGCGGCTAGCGCGTCGACCGGGACGCCTTCGGGCACCATCGGGACACTGATCGGCGCCGCCTGTGGGGCGGGCGCGGGTGCGGCAATGGTCGATGCCGGCGCGGCCAGCATGGCACCGGCAGCGATGGCGAGAGCGGTCGTTACGATCCGCGATCCTCGGCTACGAAGCACTTGTCTAGCCGTCCTTACCTCGATGGTGCGATGGGCGAGGGTTGTCGAGCCCAACATGTCGGGGGTCACTCTAAGGACAAGGCTGCCGTGTTGTACAGCCGCCGGGCCCTTCGTGGCGTACCGGCCGAAACCATGTTCATCGACGCTAGTCCCGCATGGTGTTACACCTGGGGATGTTGATGCAAATGTTACCCATGGTGTCGCTGCGACCGGTGCCCGCTGGGGCTTGTCGGCACCCGGTTAAGGTAGCGGGGCACCCGCGAAACGGCGAACGACGCCCCCATCCGACCGAAAGCCTGGCCTTGAACCGACACCTCCGATGGGCTCTCGCGCTGCTCGGACTGTCCGTGCTCGCCCGGCTGGCCTGGATGCTCTTCGCCCCGAACGGGCTCAATGTCGTAGATCTGCACGTCTATGTGGACGGCTCGGCCGCCCTGCTCACCGATCGGCTCTACGACTTCACCTACTCGGAGGTGACGCCGGACTTCCCGCTGCCGTTCACCTATCCGCCGTTCGCCGCGCTGGTGTTCTTCCCACTGCACTATCTGCCCTTCACCCTCGTGGCGGTCGGCTGGATGCTGGCCACGGTCGCCGCGCTCTACGGCGTGATCCGGATCAGCTTCGAACTGCTCCTCGGTGCGGAGACGGCCAAGCGGACGCCGTGGATCACCGCGGCCGTCGGCTGGACGGCGCTCGGGGTGTGGCTGGAGCCGGTGCGAACCACGATCGACTACGGCCAGGTCAATGTGTTCCTGGTGCTCGGCGCGATGCTGGCGGTGCGCAGTGCGCGCTGGTGGATCTCGGGCACCCTCGTCGGCGTGATCGCGGGCATCAAGCTGACCCCGGCCATCACCGGCCTGTATTTCGTGGCGCGGCGGCGCTGGGCGACGGTGCTGTGGTCGGCGGCGGCCTTCGGGCTGACCGTCGCTGTGAGCTTTCTCATCAATGCCCACGAGGCGAAGCGCTACTTCGGCACCCTGCTCGGCGACGCCGACCGGATCGGCCCGGTGGGCTCGGTGTGGAACCAGTCACTGCGCGGTGCGCTGAGCCGCATCCTCGGGCACGACGTGCAGTCGGGGCCGTGGTGGCTCGCCGCGGTAGCGGTCACGGCCGTGCTGGCGTTCTGCGCGTGGCGCACCCTCGACTCCGACGACCGGCTCGGCACCCTGGTGCTGGTGCAGCTGTTCGGGCTGATGATCTCGCCGATCTCCTGGTCGCACCACTGGGTATGGCTGATCCCGACCGCGCTGTGGCTGCTCTACGGGCCGCTGCGGGCCGAGCGGGTCGCGCGGATCATCGCCGGGTTCTGGGTGCTGACGATGCTGGTCGGCGTGCCGTGGGTGCTCTCGTTCGCGCAGCCGACGATCTGGACCATCCCGCGCCCCTGGCCGCTGGCCTGGCTCGGCGCGGTCGATGTGATCGGCGTGTTCGTCCTGCTCGGCTGGCTGATCTGGCACGGCCGCGACACCCTGCGCGCGCAACTCCCCGGCCGTCGCACGGCCGAGGTGCCCGCGAGCTGAGGCTCAGCCGAGGATGCCGTCGATGGTGTGCGCCATCGCCGTATCGAGCGAGGTCAGCCCACCCGCCGAATGCGTACTCAGCGTGAAACGCAGTGTGCGCCATCGGATATCGATATCGGGATGATGATCGGCCGCCTCGGCCGCCGTGGCGACCTTGCGCACCGTCTCGATTCCGGCGAGGAAGCTCGGTGCCTGCACCGTGCGGGTGATCGCGTCACCGTCGCGGGACCACTCCGGCAGAGTGGCCAGCGCGATGGTGAGTTCGGGAGCGGAGAGCAACGGAGTACCCATACTTCGGTTGTACGCCTCACTCCCTCACTTTGCGCGCGCCAGCTTCAAGGCCTTTTTGAGATCTTTACCGCACGTTCCGGCTGCCTCGGCCTTCTTCATCCGCATGATGACGACGGGGCATTTGAAGCAGCGCGTCTTCTTCCTGCAGCACTTTTTCTTCGGCTTCAGGCTCGAGACCTTCTTTGCCTTCACCTTGCCCATGGGAGTTAGCGTAGCCTAAGTACAAAGCCTGACACGAGGTCGCACCGAAGGTACCGGTAGGGTGTAACAGGCCGCGATGCCAGATGAATGCGCGCCAAATACACCAACAGCAGGAGGATTGAGGCGTGTCGTCTTCACGCGATTTTCGCAACGTCGCCATCGTGGCCCACGTCGACCACGGCAAGACGACGCTGGTGGACGCCATGCTTCGTCAGTCGGGCGCGTTCGCTGAGCGAGCCGAACTGGTCGACCGAGTCATGGACTCCGGTGATCTGGAGCGCGAGAAGGGCATCACCATTCTCGCGAAGAACACCGCGGTTCATCGCCATAACCCCGATGGTTCTCTCACCGTCATCAATGTGATCGATACCCCCGGCCACGCCGACTTCGGTGGCGAGGTCGAGCGCGGCCTTTCCATGGTCGACGGTGTCGTGCTGCTCGTCGACGCGTCCGAGGGCCCGCTGCCCCAGACCCGCTTCGTGCTGCGTAAGGCCCTCGCGGCCAAGCTGCCGGTCATCCTGGTCGTCAACAAGACCGACCGTCCCGACGCCAGGATCGCCGAGGTCGTCTCCGAGTCGCACGACTTGCTGCTCGACCTGGCCTCCGACCTCGACGACGAGGCCGCCGAAGCCGCCGAGCTGGCGCTGGACCTGCCGGTCCTCTACGCCTCGGGCCGTGAGGGCAAGGCGTCGAAGGTGGAGCCGGAAAACGGTTCCGCTCCCGACGCCGAGAACCTCGACGCCCTGTTCGAGGTGCTGATGGACTACATCCCGGCACCCAAGAGCAACAAGGACGCGCCGCTGCAGGCCCACGTCACCAACCTCGACGCGTCGGCGTTCCTCGGCCGTCTTGCCCTGGTCCGCATCTACGCGGGCGAGCTGCGCAAGGGTCAGAACGTCACCTGGATCAACGCCGACGGCGCCAAGACGGTCAAGATCACCGAGCTGCTGCAGACGATCGGTGTCGAGCGTCAGCCCGGCGAGGTCGCTGAGGCCGGTGACATCGTCGCCATCGCCGGTATCCCCGACATCATGATCGGCGACACCCTCGCCGATCCGGAGAACCCGGTCGCGCTGCCGCGCATCACCGTCGACGAGCCCGCCATCTCGGTGGTCATCGGCACCAACACCTCGCCGCTGGTCGGCCGGGTGCAGGGCCACAAGCTCACCGCCCGCATGCTCAAGTCGCGCCTGGATTCCGAGCTCATCGGTAACGTGTCGCTGCGCGTGCTCGACATCGGCCGTCCCGACGCCTGGGAGGTGCAGGGTCGTGGTGAGCTGGCGCTGGCCATCCTGGTCGAGCAGATGCGTCGTGAGGGCTTCGAGCTCACCGTCGGCAAGCCGCAGGTGGTCACCAAGCAGGTCGACGGCAAGACCCACGAGCCGTTCGAAGAGCTGACCATCGACTGCCCCGACGAGTACCTCGGCGCGATCACGCAGCTGCTGGCCGCCCGCAAGGGCAAGATGGTGCAGATGAGCAACCACGCCGCCGGCTGGGTGCGCATGGAGTTCATCGTCCCCTCGCGTGGCCTGATCGGCTTCCGCACCGTGTTCCTCACCGAGACCCGCGGCACCGGCATCGCCAACGCCGTCGCCCACGGGTACGCACCGTGGGCCGGTGAGATCCGCGCCCGCCACACCGGTTCGCTGGTGTCCGACCGCGCGGGCACCGTCACCCCGTTCGCGATGATCCAGCTGGCCGACCGTGGTCAGTTCTTCGTGGAGCCGGGTGCCGACACCTACGAGGGCATGGTCGTCGGCATCAACCCGCGTGCCGAGGATCTCGATATCAACGTGACCCGCGAGAAGAAGCTGACCAACATGCGCAGCGCCAACGCGGACACCTTCGAGACCATGGCCAAGCCGTTGCAGCTCGACCTCGAGCTCGCGATGGAGTTCTGCACCGAAGACGAGTGCGTCGAGGTCACCCCCGAGGTGGTCCGGGTGCGCAAGCTCGTTCTCGGCGCCAACGAGCGGGCCCGCGACCTGTCGCGTCGCAAGGCCCGTGACAAGGCCGCCGCGAACTAGTCGGCAGTAGTTCTCACGGCGTCGGCCGGGTACCGGAAACGGACCCGGCCGACGCCTTTTTGCTGGCCGGTTACGGCCGACCGGCAGTCGATCGAGGGGTTGGGTAGAGTGCGCAAGGTGAGTTCGGGGCGGCGCGCAGGGTGGCGCGCGATGGTGCTGGCGATGATTGCCTCGACGGCGGTCGTGGCCGGTTGCACGGCGAATCCGCCACCACCGATCGAGTCGTCCGACTCGCCGAAGACCACCCAGGCCAAGCCGGGCAAGAACACCGTGGTCGTCGCGATCGACGACATCGGGATCGGATTCAATCCGCATCTGCGCTCGGATCAGTCGCCGGTGACCAGCGCGGTGAGTTCGATGGTGCTGCCGAGCCCGTTCCGTGCCGCGCCGAGTCCCGTGCATCCCGGTCTGGTCGACTGGGTGCCCGATTCCTCGCTGATCGTGTCGGCCGACGTGACGGCGCAGGAGCCCTTCACCATCACCTACGCCCTGCGTAATCAGGCCAACTGGTCCGACGGCGCCCCGATCGCGGCCGAGGACTTCCGGTTCCTCTGGCAGCAGATGATCAGCCAGCCCGGTGTGGTCGATCCGGCCGGCTACCGGCTCATCTCGGATGTGGCGTCCTCGGGTGGCGGGAAAACGGTCACGGTCACCATGACCCAGCCCTATCCCGCCTGGCGTGAACTGTTCTCGAACCTGCTGCCCTCGCACCTGGTGAAGGATTCCCCGGGTGGGTTCACCAGTGGCCTGGTCGACAAGATCCCGGTCTCGGGCGGCAGTTTCACCATCAAATCGGTCGATCGCGGACGCGACGAGATCCTGCTCGAACGCAACGACCGTTTCTGGGGCACCCCCGCCTCGCCGGATCAGATCCAGTTCCGTCGTGGCGGCACGCCCTCGCAGCTGGCCGAATCGCTGCGCACCGGCGACGCGCAGATGGCGCTGGTGCACGGCGGTGTGGCGACCCAGGCGCAACTGGCCGCGATCCCGTCGGTGCGGACCACGATCATGCCGCAGGCCCGGGAACTGCAGCTCGCGCTCAACGGCCGCTCCGGCGACCTCGCCGATGTCCGGGTCCGCAAGGCGGTGCTCGCGCTGCTCGACCCCGCCCTGTTGGCGACCGTCGGCGCGCAGACCGGCGGCTGGGTGGAACCCGCACGCGCACAAGTGCTTTCGCCGTCGAGTCCCAATTACGTGCCTACCGCGCCGCCGCGGATGACGGCCGACGAGGCGTTCGCTCTGCTGGCCGAGGCCGGTTACGGCCGCGCACCGGAGACGCCGCAGACCGGTTCGCCCACCTCGCCCGCGCCGCGTCCGCGCTCGGTGGCGCGTAACGGTAAGGGGCTGTCGGTGCGGATCGGCGCCGTCACCGAGGACGCGTCGTCGCTGGCCGTCGCCAATACGGCCGCCGACCAATTGCGCAGTGCCGGAATCGATGCCACTGTTCGCGGCCTGCCCGCCGACGAGCTGTACGGCAAGGATCTCATCGAATCCTCGATCGACGCCATCGTCGGCTGGGAGCTGGCAGGCGGCGACCCGGCCACCGCGCTGGCCTCGCGCTACGGCTGCCCGCCGGTCGAACCGGCCGGTGCCGAAGGTCCCGCACTGGCCGCGGCCGAGGCTTATCGCCAGGCGCCGAGCAACATCGGCGGTGTGTGCGACCCGACCATCCAGCCGTCGATCGATGAAGCGCTGCGTGGGTTCGAGGTGCCGCGGATCCTTGCCGAGGTGGAGCCGCGGCTGTGGGAGCTGGCGACCGTGTTGCCGATCGTGCAGGACAACGTTGTCGCGGCGGCCGGTCCGCGCGTCGACGGTGTGTCGCTCTCGGGTGCCATCCAGGTCGGCATCTTCGGCGATACGGCGCAGTGGCGGAGGATCCCGTGACCGAGACCGGCGGCCTGCTGCTCGTCCATGCGCATCCCGATGACGAAACCCTCACTACGGGTGGCACGATCGCGCACTATCGCCGACGTGGTGTCCCGGTGACCGTGGTGACTTGCACGCTCGGCGAGGAGGGTGAGGTCATCGGCGAACGGTGGTCGCGCCTGATCGCCGCCGAGGCCGACCAGCTCGGCGGCTACCGCATCGGCGAGCTCACCGCCGCGCTGTCGGCACTCGGCGTGGCAGCGCCGTGGTTCCTCGGTGGCCCAGGTCGGTGGCGCGATTCCGGCATGGCGGGCACGCCGTCGGCGGCGAACCCACGAGCCTTCGTGAATTCCGGTGACGCGGCCGTGGACGAGCTCGTCGCGGTGATCCTCGAACTGCGCCCCCGGGTGGTCGTCACCTACGACCCGCGCGGCGGATACGGCCATCCCGATCACATTCGCGCGCACGAGATCACCACCGCGGCCGTCGCGGCAGCCGCGGAACAGGGCTGGGATGTGCCGAAGTTCTACTGGACCGTCACCGATGGTGATCTGCTGCGCCAGCACACCGCCGCGCTGGCTCGCCGCACTGTCGACGAACTGCCGGGCGCGCTGCCCGCGGGCTGGCGGTTGCCGATCGAGGCCGAACTGGCCGCCATGTCCACGAGCGGGGTGACCACCGTGGTCGATGTCTCCGATGTGGTCTCGGCCAAGCGCGCCGCCATGCGTGCGCACGCCACACAGGTCACCGTCGCGCCGAGTGGCCGGGAATTCGCGCTGTCGAACAACATCGCGTTGCCGGTGCTGCCGGAGGAACACTTCACGCTGGTGCGCGGCACGCGTGGCCAGGTGGGTGCCGACGGGTTCGAGCACGACCTTTTCGCCGGTCTCGATTGAGTGGCGCGTGCCCGCGCCGCTGACCGGCCGACGGTTCTCGGGGGCGCGCGCGGCACAGCAGTCCGGTCCGGCCGAATAGACTCACGCCCATGGTGACCGATTCCGATCAGCCCACCGCCGTGCTGCGGTCCGCACGCATCCCCGGCCTGCCGGATCCGTTGCTTTCGGGACTCATCGTCGTGCTGCTGTTCGCCGACGCGCTGATCACCCTGGCCATAGAAGTGCTGTTCCTGCCCTTGTACATCGGCTCACTGGCCTTTCCGGTGGTGGCGCTGCTGGCCGCACCGATCAACATCGCCCTGGTCTACGGCATGGAATCGGTGACCGACCGGATCGGCTTCACCTTCGCCCCGATCGTGGTGTGGGTCTTCGGATTCCTGGTGTGCGCCTCACGCGGGCCCGGCGGTGACATCATGCTCGGCAGCGACGGCCGCACCCTGTTGCTGTTCGCGTGCGGTGTGCTCGCGCCCGCGGGGTACATGTACTACCGCTCGAACGTCAGTCGGTAGATTTCGTCCGCTGCCACGGCCACTGCCCGGTCAATTCGAGTTCGAGCGAGTAGCTGAGGAACGTCCGTACCAGCACGATCAGCGCGAGCACGCCGACGCTGGTGAAAGTCGGTGAGATCGCGACCGTGCGGATGATGTCGGCCGCGACCAGGAATTCCAGTCCGAGCAGGATCGCCCGGCCGAGCCCGCGCCGGTAGGCGCGATAGGCGAGGTCGAATTCCTGATTCCGGGACAACTGCCGCAGGAACCGGATCGTGCCGACCGACCCGCCGATGACGATGGCCGCGACACCCGCCGCGTCCAGCCCCTGGCCTGCGGTCTCGACAACCTCGGTGAACTGCACACGAATCACCCCTAGCGTCAGCGGCACGGCGATCGAATCGAACGCTACGCCGCGTCGGCATCACCTGCGGTGCTATCGGGCGTGGCGGGTTTCCGCGCCGTCCAGGATCAGGTCGATGGCCTGGGTGAATCGGCTGAGCACCCCGTTGGCGGCCTCCTCGACGACCTGCGGGCGCTGCGCGACATAGCGCCGGTGCAGGCGCGGATACTGCTGCGACGCGGCCTCGCTCGCCACCATCACCCGGTCCACCCATTGCTGCGTCGACAGGCCGCTGCGCGCGATCGTCATCATCATCGCGGCCTCGTTGCCGCAGGATCCGACCACGAACTGGAATACGGCGTTGGTCGCGATATCGACCACCTCGTCGTCGAAGCCCCCGGCTTCCACGATGGCGACCATCGAGTCGGTCAGCCGCATCATGTTGGGCCCGAGGTAGGTCAGTGCCGCGCTGCTCAGCACCACCGTGATCCACGGATGCGCCAGGATCGTCGCGCGCAGCCCATCGGCCTGTTCGTGCATCACCGCGCGCCAGCGTGCGGGATCGGGCGCCGGCGTCGGCGTCTCGCCGATGACCTGGTCTACGACGAGTTCGAGCAGTTCGTCCTTGTTCGCCACATGGGTGTACAGCGAGGTCGCGCCCGCGCCGAGGCGTGCGCCGAGCTTGCGCATGCTCAACGCGTCGAAGCCTTCGTCGTCGAGCAGGGCGATGGCCTCGGCGACGATCTGGTCGCGGCTCAGTGTGGGCTGGTCGCGCCGTTCGCGCGCGGGTTTGGTCCACACCGAGGTGATCTCCGTCGAGCCGGTGCTCGCCATCCCGCTGCCTCCTCGTGTTCTACGACTTCGCCGACCAGCACAGCATAGCTCCGGGCGAACACTGTACGGAGGACGAACGTCGAAACTATTGCGAACAGTGTGCGGCAACCGTACAGTGTTCGACATGCCCGCACGACGTGCGGAGAGCGCTCGAAAGGGGAGCAAGATGCTCGCAACGACTCCGGCGGATCAGACGGTCCGCAACCCACGCCGGTGGCTGATTCTGATCGTGCTGTGCCTGAGTTCGCTGGTGCTGGTGGTGGACAACATGGTCCTCACCGTGGCCATCCCGCAGATCGCCACCGATCTGGGTGCGGGCGCGCAGGACATCCAATGGATCATCGACGCCTACCTGCTGGTCTTCGCCGGCTTGCTGCTCACCTCGGGCAGCCTGTCGGACCGGTTCGGCCGCAGGCTGGTGATGGTGATCGGCCTGGTCGTCTTCGGCGCCGCGTCGCTGCTCGCCGCCTACGCGGGCAGCGCGGAAATGCTCATCGCCGGGCGCGTGCTGATGGGCATCGGTGGGGTGCTGATCATGCCGAGCACCCTGTCGATCCTGATCACCGTCTTCGACGACGACGAACGGCCCAAGGCGATCGGCGCGTGGAGCGCGGTGGCGACCGTCGGCATGGTCGGCGGCCCGGTGGTCGGTGGCGTACTGCTCGACCACTTCTGGTGGGGCGCGGTGTTCGTGATGAATGTGCCGATCGCGGCTGTCGCCATCGTGGCGGCGCTGGTGCTGATGCCCGAATCCAAGGGCCCGTGGCGCAAGCCCGACTTCCCCGGCATGCTCACCTCGATCATCGGTATGACCGCGCTGGTGTGGACCATCATCTCGGTCCCACACGCGGGCTGGACCGACGCCAGTGTGCTGGGTGGTTTCGCCGTGACGGTGATCGCGTTGTCCGCCTTCGTGATTCGTGAACTGCGCACCGACTCGCCGATGGTGCCGCTGCAGTTGTTCCGCAACCGCACCTTCACCGGCTCCAGCTTCTCCCTGGTCCTGGTCACCTTCGCCAACGGTGGTCTGGTCCTCGTGCTCACCCAGTATCTGCAGTTCGTCCTCGAATACTCGCCGATCCGCACCGCGCTGGCCTTCACCCCGATGGCCGTCACGCTGCTGATCGCCAATGGCATCGGCGCGGTGCTCGTCGGCAAACTCGGGCCCCGCATCGTCACCATCGCGGGTCTGATCGTGATCGCCGCCGGCTTCGCGGTACTGGCCACTCTCGACGCGGGCGCCGGGTTCACCCTGCCCGCCGTCGCGATGGCGCTGCTCGGGGCCGGTGCCGGTCTGGCGATGCCCGCCGCGATCGGGGCGCTGATGAGTGCTGTTCCAGGCGAGCACGCGGGCGTCGGCTCCGCGCTCAACGACACCATTCAGCAGGCGGGCGCGGCACTTGGCGTAGCCGTTCTCGGCGCGATCCTGGCGGGCACCTTCGCGGGGGCGATGCCGGATTCGGCGCCGTCGGCGGCGCGGGAGTCCATCACGGGGGCGCTCGGCACCGGCGATGCGACGGTCATCGGGCTGGCGCGGGACGCGTTCTGCACCGGAATGCAGGTGACGTTCGGGGTGGGTGCGCTGTGCGCGCTGGCCGCCGCGGTGTTGGCGGTGGTGCTGATGCGTGACGCGAAAACCGTTGTGGGCGAAGTTGATCTGGCGAAGGAGCCCGTGAACGCCTAAGCTGACGACGCGGAATGGCCGGGAGTCCAAGGGCTCCCGGCCATTTCAGCGTTCGCCGAGCCGGCCCGGGGTCACTGCTTCGATCAGGGCGGCGGCCTGATCGATCGGGATGTCGACCACCAGGTAGGCCTTCTTGCCTGCCGCGGTGGCCGCGACGACGGTGGCGAGTCCGGCTCGGCGCTGCCAGAAGGTCTGTCGCACAGTCCATCCGATGATGCCCGGTGCTTCGAGGCAGTCGCGATTGCGATCGAGGCTGCCGCGGCGGGTGATCAGCCAGGTCGGGCCCGTGGTGCCGGGGAGTACGCGGTGGCCAAGGCCCCGGTAGCGGTCTTCGGCGAGGACAGCCATCACGAGGGCGAGGGCCACCGGGAGCGCCCAGGTCCACGGCGGTAGGTGACCGCCCGTGAGCACGATGGCGAGCATCGCGACGACAACGCCACCGACGGGCCACGCGGCCCGGGTGTAGCGGCGACGGCGTGCGGCGGGTCCGTGTCTGTGCAGGTCGACGGTGCCGAGTGCGGAACCGGTGATCGGTTGCGGCGCAATCGGATCCGCGAGCACCGCGGTCGACTCGCCTTTGGTGAGGGAGGTCGCGACCGGGCGCTCGGTGTCGCCGGTTTCGGTGAAGGCGGACGCCGAGCTCGATTCGTCGCGCCGGGCCCAGGCTGAGTCCGGTACGGGGACGGTCGGTTCGTCGTGCCGGGCCCAGGTCGAGTCAGGGACGGGGGCGGTCGATGCGTCGGAGTGCGGGCGTCGGCGGGTGCGGAGCAGTTCGTCGAGGGTGCGTTCGACGGCGGTCCGTGGCGCCTGGGGGAGGATCTTCTGGCGTGGGTTCTCGCCGGTCATGATCATTTCGAGCTGGGCGGCTTTGGCGGCGCGCAGCAGGAGTGGTTCGTTGAGGGTGGCGCCGCGGAACCGCGCCAGGTCCAGGGTGATCTGACGGGTGGTGAACAGGCCGTGGCGCAGGTGCAGGGTGGCGCCGTTGTCGAGCACACGCAGGCCGAACCAGGTGGCGAGGTACTGGGCGCACGCGGCCAGACTCACCAGCACCAGCGACAACACGGTCAACCCGGTGATGACGATGACGACGATCATCGCGGTGTCGTCGTCGAGATGTTGCACGAGGGCACTTCTCGACAGCACGTCGATGAGCCCGTACTGCGCGCCGAGCCCCGCGATCGGCGCGACGACGGCCAGCCCGGTCAGCGACAACGGCGCGTACCGCACCCACGCCGCCCGCCAGTGCCCGATCTCCACCCCGGAATCCGCGTGGGCATCGGGTTGCGAAACATGGGGCACCCCCGCGTTGTCGAGGTGCGCGGGTGCGTGGTGACCGGTGTGCGCGAGCAATTCGGCACGCAATGCCGGGATCTGGCTCGTGTCGAGCGCGTCGAGCTTGAATTCCTCACCCTTGTCGGTCTGCTTCCCGGTTCCGATGGCCAGCACCGCCAAGCCGAGCATCCGGTGCAGCAGATCGGCTTCCACGTCCACCGATCGAATCCGTGGGCGCGGCACCGATAACGTCCGGCGCTGCACGATCCCGCTGCGTAACTGCACGTGATCGGCATCGATCCGATACGAGGTGGTGAACCACCGCGCGACGCCGAACGCCGCGACGAGCGTCACCGGGATCAAACTCCACAGCGGATTGCCACTGGTCGTGCCGACGATGATCGAACCGAGCAGCACCGGAATGTATTTCATGATCTCGTTGACCGGATACACCAGTAGCATGCGCGGATCCAGGCGCTGCCAGTCGGTCTCGGTGCGCGCGGGCGCGGTCATGTCGCGTCTCCGCGGTGCTGGGCGGCGACGGCGGTCAACCGCAGCACTGCCTCCTCGGCGATCGGCAGGTCGAGCGCACTGATCTTCACCGCCCCCGCCGACGACGCGGTGGTGACGGTGACCGTCGCCAGTCCCAGGATCCGTTCCAGCGGCCCACGCTCGGTGTCCACGGTCTGCACCCGCGAGATCGGCGCGACCCGCGACTCCTGGTCCAGCCACCCCACCCGCGTGTACACGGCATCATCGGTGACCTCCCACCGATGCACCGCGTACCGCCACACCGGGATCACCACGACAGCGAGCACCGCGAGCGCCACGAGCACCAGCCCGGTGAGCACCTGCCACCCACGACGGTCCTCATCGAGCACCGCCCACACCGCGAGCGCCACGAACAACACGACCACCCCGATCGCGTTCTCCAACGCCCACAGCAGCTTGGCCTTGGAACTCGGACGCCAGGCCGGTTCGGCCAGGATGGTAGAGCGTGGCAACGACATGCTGCCCATGGTTCCATGTGCGTGCGACGAGTTCACCCCGTCGGGAATATGCGCGGTCGGGGGGGAGGTTGTCGTCGACAAGGACGACCGCACCGCGCCCGCCGAGGGCCCGTGACCAGCCGACCACACGTCCGGGGAAGAAGTAGCGCATGATCGACGGGGTGACCGACCTTCCGAAGCCGAGCGTTCCGATGCCGCCGCCGAGTCCCGCCGCGATGCGCCGGGCCCTGCGCCGAGCCCGCGACGGCGTCACGTTGAACGTCGACGAGGCCACCGTCCTGCTGCACGCCACCGGCGACGACCTCATCGATCTGTGTGCCAGCGCCGCCAGAGTCCGGGATGCGGGTCTGGAATCGGCGGGGCGCCCACGCACGATCAGCTACTCGCGCAATGTGTTCATCCCGCTCACCAAACTGTGCCGGGACAAGTGTCACTACTGCACGTTCGTCACCGTGCCGGGCAAGCTGCGTGCCGAGGGCAAGGGCATGTTCCTCGAACCCGACGAGGTGCTGGAAATCGCCCGCCAGGGTGCCGCCCTCGGATGCAAGGAAGCGCTGTTCACCCTGGGTGACCGGCCGGAGGACCGCTGGCCGGAGGCCGCGCAGTGGCTCGACGAACGCGGCTACGACTCCACCCTCGACTATCTGCGCGCCGTTTCCATCCTCGTACTCGAGGAGACGGGCCTGCTGCCGCACCTGAACCCCGGCGTGATGAGCTGGAACGAGATCTCCCGCCTCAAGCCCGTCGCCCAGTCCATGGGCATGATGCTCGAAACCACGGCCACCAGGCTGTTCACCGACAAGGGCGAGTGCCATTACGGCAGCCCCGACAAGGATCCCGCGGTCCGGCTGCGTTCGATCACCGACGCGGGCAGGCTCTCGGTGCCCTACACCACCGGCATCCTGGTCGGCATCGGCGAGAATCTCACCGAGCGCGCCGAGTCGATCATGGCGATTCGTAAGCAGCACCGGGAATTCGGGCACATCCAGGAAGTGATCGTGCAGAACTTCCGGGCCAAGGACGACACCGCCATGCGCGATGTGCCCGACGCGGGCGTAGCGGAGTTCCTGGCGACTGTCGCGGTGACGAGATTGCTGCTCGGACCCGATGTTCCGGTGCAGGCACCCCCGAACCTGGTGTCGCACAGTGATTGCCGGGCGCTGATCGACGCGGGCATCGACGACTGGGGCGGGGTGTCGCCGGTGACGGTCGACCACGTGAACCCCGAACGGCCGTGGCCGAACCTGGATACCCTGCGTGAGATCACCGAAGCGGCCGGGTTCACCCTCGTCGAACGCACCTCCGCGCACCCGAAATACGTTCGCGCGGGACACCCTTGGATCGATCCGCGCATCGGCGCGCACGTCGACGCGCTCACCGATCCCGCGACCGGGCTGGCCAGGCCCGATGCCATGCCGGTCGGCCTGCCCTGGCAGGAGCCGGACGAGTCGTGGGATTCGGTCGGCCGCGTCGACCTGAACACCGCCATCGACACCGAGGGCCGAAACACCGACAGCCGCAGCGATTCCGGGCTCGGCCAGGAGGTCGTCGGCGCGTTCGGCGACTGGGAGACGATCCGCGAACACGCCCGCGACCTGGCCGTCGTCGCACCCGAGCGCCTCGATTCCGAGGTACTCGACGCCCTGCGCGCCGCCGAGAAGGACCCGGCGGGACTCACCGACGACCAGTACCTGGCCCTGGCCACCGCCGACGGCGCCAATATGGAAGCTGTTGCCGCACTCGCTGATTCGCTGCGGCGCGAGGTGTCCGGTGACGAGGTCACCTATGTGGTGAACCGCAATATCAACTTCACCAATATCTGCTACACCGGCTGCCGCTTCTGCGCCTTCGCCCAGCGTAAGGGCGACGCCGACGCCTTCACCCTCAGCACCGACGAGGTCGCCGATCGCGCGTGGGAAGCCCACGTCGACGGTGCCACCGAGATCTGCATGCAGGGCGGCATCGACCCCGAACTCCCCGTCACCGGCTACGCCGATCTGGTCCGCGCCATCAAGGCCCGCGTCCCGTCGATGCACGTCCACGCGTTCAGCCCGATGGAGATCGTCAACGGTGCGTCACGCGGCGGCCAGAGCATCCACGACTGGCTTTCGGCGCTGAAGGAGGCCGGATTGGGCTCGATCCCCGGAACGGCCGCCGAAATCCTCGACGACGAGGTCCGCTGGGTCCTCACCAAGGGCAAACTCCCCACTTCCGCCTGGATCGAGGTCATTACCACCGCCCACAAGCTGGGCATCCCGTCGAGCTCGACGATGATGTACGGCCATGTGGACAACCCGAAGCACTGGGTGGGTCACCTGCGTGTGCTGCGCGGCATCCAGGACGAGACGGGCGGCTTCACCGAGTTCGTTCCGCTGCCGTTCGTCCACCAGAGCGCGCCGCTGTACCTCGCGGGCGCGGCGCGACCCGGACCGACCAACCGCGACAATCGCGCGGTCCACGCCCTGGCCCGCATCATGCTGCACGGGCGCATCCACAACATCCAGACCAGCTGGGTGAAACTGGGCACCCTGGGCACCCAGGCCATGCTCACCGGCGGCGCCAACGACCTCGGCGGCACGCTGATGGAGGAGACCATCTCCCGGATGGCGGGCTCCCAGCACGGTTCGGCCAAGACCGTCGCCGAGCTCACCGAGATCGCGGCGGGGATCGCTCGCCCGGTGCGCGAACGCACCACGATCTACGGTCGGGTGGAATCCAAACCGGCGCCGCTGCCGCTCTCGATCGGCTGAGTTCAGGATTCCAGCCGGGCCCGAACGCTGGTGAGCCGCTCCTGGAGTTCTCTCTCGTCGATGACGCCGCGCGTCACGAGGGAATGCGCCAGGGCGACGAGCTGGTTCTCGGGGTAGGGCAGGTCGGCGTAGACGGTCGCCGACAGCGCATCCTCGTCGTCGCGCCGGTTCTGGAAATCCGGGATCGGCGCCGCGCAGCGCGCGTGATCGAGCGCGTCGCAGAGGCCGTCCAGGCTGGTCTTCCACGGTGGCACGGGATTGCTCACGCCGTACGCGGCGGCCATCCTCGGCCACACCTGGTCGCGGTCGACGATGGCCCGCAGCGCGGCGATCTCGGGTGTGCCCACAGCGCTCCTAGGTAGCCGGGTGGATGGCAGGCCGGGTGTGGGTGACCACATTCGTGGTCACGCCCGGGGTGGGCAGCGCGACGCCGATCAAACAGTCGCGGGTGATGATCTCCGCGAGCTGATCCTCGTTCCAGCCGTCGGTGCCCGCCGGACGCAGCGGCATCACCATGAATCGGTGCTTCTGGTTCGAGTCCTGCACGCGCACAGCCATATTCGCGGGCAGGTCGAGCCCGAATTCGGAGAGCACCTGGCGTGGCCAGCGCACCATCCGCCGCCGGTAATTCGGGGTGCGATACCACTCGGGGGAGTTGCCGAGAATCGGTCGCGGGTAGCACGAACACAACGCGCACACGATCACGTTGTGCAGCGTCGGGGTGTCTTCGAGGATGGAGAAGGCGGTGAAGTCGCTCGGTGTGCCGAAACCGGTGGGCTCCAGCCAATCCACCCCGACCTCTTTGCTCGCGGTCATCGGTTCGGCGAGCGCGAGTGTCTTGAAGTCGGGATCGAGCCAGGCTCGTGCCACGAGGTGGACAGCGGGCGTCGGGCCGATCTGTTCGGCGAATTCGGTGAACCGCCGGTGTTCGGCGGCGGTGAAGATGCCCTTCTCGATACACAGCTCGCGCAACGCGATCTCCAGCACTTCGAAATCGGTGATCTCGTCGACCATCGGTGCCACCGTGCGTTCGTGATCGTGGTCGTGCCCGGTCATGGGATCCCTTTCTGGGCAGGATGATCGGTCTAGGTGATGGGCTCGAGCCAGCGTTCGGGGATCTCCGTGCGCAAGAGGTCGGTGCTGGTGCCGGTGTAGCCGTGCCACAGCGTCGCGAGGTCGAACTCGACAACGTAGAACCACTCGGGCAACGCGCCCGGCCGGTCCCACGTCTCGTCCTCCGGTGCGGGGCTCTCGTAGGCGAGCGCGGCGATCCGCCCGACCGCGCCACGCACGTACTCCGGGGTGCGGGTGTAGAACAGCGCGGGCAGTTCCCTGACCCGCACGGGATCGCCGACCTCGAACCGCGCCTCGCCTGCCTTACCGGCGAATACCTGCGGATCGCCCTTGCCGACCGCCTCGAGGTGATGACGATTGCGCGCGACCCGCGAGCCGTCGCCTTCGAACTTCGGCTCGGCGGCCAGGGTCTTGCCGGCCAGACCGCCCTCGTAGCGCGCCTCGACCTCGACCATTCGTTCGCTCAGTTCGGTCAGGCCGATGTGATGTTTCTCGGCCAGGACACGCGCGACGGCGAGCAGCCATCTGCCGTAGTACGGAAGTCCCAGGTACATCGCGCGCCCGAGATCGACATTGCCGATCCGGCGCCGTTCCTCGGAGAGCCAGATCCCACGCCAGGCGAGCACCTCGCAGATCACATAGGTGTTGTGCTCCCACAGCTCGTACTGCTTGTTCTCGTAGGCGATCGGGGCGTCGGGCTCACCGCCCACATCGTGATCGGTTTTCAAATACGCCCATAGGCGGTCGTGATCGAGCAGATCCGGGGTCGGCGCGTTCGGAAGCTCGGGATAGGACGACTTCAGCCGGGCTACCAGGTCCAGCGCGGCCGCACGCTCTTGCGCTGTACTCATAACGGTTCCCTTCGTCGCGCGGTCTCCGTGACGCGAGGGGATCCGCTGTGTGCAACGATTTCCGAGAACAAATCTAAGCCTCGATGTTGCGCAGGTAAAGGGCGCAACGCGGTCCCCGCCGCCGATGGTCGGTGGAGCGGGCGACCCGGCAGGGTCGGCAGCGGCGGCAACGTCATGACCGGCGGTAGTTAGGGCAGGCTGACCTGGGCCTGGGCCCAGGATCACGCTAGGGTTGCGTGGGCGGAGTACCACCGCAGGTGAGGACAGACTAGGAGAACGGCAGTGCCGTACATCATCGCTGAACCGTGCGTTGACGTGAAGGACAAGGCGTGCATCGAGGAATGCCCCGTGGATTGCATCTACGAGGGCGGTCGCATGCTCTACATCCAACCCGACGAGTGCGTGGACTGTGGTGCGTGTGAGCCGGTCTGCCCCGTGGAGGCGATCTTCTACGAGGACGACACTCCGGATCAGTGGAGCGGTTACATCAACGCCAACGTCGACTTCTTCAACGAACTGGGATCCCCCGGCGGCGCGACCAAGGTCGGTGTGGTCGACTTCGACCCCGCCTTCATCAAGGCGCTGCCCCCGATGGCCGAAGAGTGAGCGCAGGGGTGCCAACCCGGGGGCGTGTGAGCAGCCTGCTGCCTGATTTCCCCTGGGACACCATCGCCGCGGTCAAACAGAAGGCGGCCACCCATCCGGGTGGACTCGTCGACCTTTCCGTCGGCACGCCGGTGGACCCGGTCGACCCGCTGATCCAGGCGGCCTTGGGTTCGGTCGCGGCTGTTCCCGGATACCCGACCACGCACGGCACCCCTGAGCTGCGCTCCGCCGTCGTCGCGGCGTTGGCGCGCAGGTTCGGCGTCACCGGTGTCGATCCGGCGGCGGTGCTGCCGGTGCTCGGCACGAAAGAGCTGATCGCCGGGCTGCCGCGGCTGCTCGGTATCGGTGCCGACGACCTGGTGGTGATCCCCGAGATCGCCTACCCGACCTACGAGGTCGGCGCGTTGCTGGCGGGCGCGAAGCCTTGGCGCGCAGACGGTCTCACCCAGATCGGCCCGCAGAATCCGGCGCTGATCTTCGTGAACTCGCCCTCGAACCCCACCGGCAAGGTGCTGCCCGTCGAGCACCTGCGCAAGGTGGTCGCGTTCGCTCGCGAGCGCGGCGCGGTCGTCGCCTCCGACGAGTGCTACCTGGGCCTGACCTGGGAGGGCGAGGCCGTCTCGATCCTCGACCCGCGCGTCTGCGACGGTGACCACACCGACCTGCTGGCCATCCACTCCCTGTCGAAGACCTCGAACCTGGCCAGCTACCGCGCCGGTTTCATCGCCGGTGACCCGGAACTGGTGGCCGAACTGCTCGAGGTGCGCAAACACTCCGGCATGATCATGCCGTTCCCGATCCAGGCCGCGATGACCGCCGCGCTCAGCGACGACGTGCACGAGGCCGAGCAGCGCGAGCGTTACCGTGCCCGCCGTGAGATCCTGCGAAACGCCTTGCAGCAGGCGGGTTTCCGCATCGATTTCTCCGAAGCTGGTCTGTACCTGTGGGCCACCCGCGGCGAACCGTGCCGCATCACCCTCGACTGGCTCGCCGAACGCGGAATCCTCGCCGCCCCCGGCGATTTCTACGGCCCTCGTTCGCCCGAACATGTGCGCATCGCGCTGACCGCCACCGACGAGCGCATCGCCGCCGCCGCCGAACGCCTGTCCTGAGCACTACGCACCCCGGGCCGGGGGTGCGCTCCGGCCGGGCGCGAATAGACTGACGAACGCTGCGCGCCGGTGCCGGGAACGGTCCGGCGATCGGCGCGGTACCGGATCGAAAGGCTCGCAACGAATGCACGGGGTGGAGTTCGAGGCGGGCACGGTGTTCGCGGAGTATCGCATCGATCGGCTGCTCGGCCGGGGTGGGATGGGCACCGTGTATCTGGCGGCGCACCCTCGGCTACCCCGGCGGGTCGCGCTGAAACTGCTGAATCGCGAACTGTATTCCGACCACGAGGTTCGCGGCCGGTTCGAGCGCGAGGCCGATGTCTCCGCGCATCTCGACCACCCCGGCATCGTGTCGGTGCTCGATCGTGGGGTCGAAGACGGGCTGATGTGGATTTCCATGCAGTACGTCGACGGTCGCGATGCCTCGGTGTTCCGTGGTGAGCCACTGGATCCGGTTCGGGCGATCGGCATCATCACACAAACCGCCGAAGCGCTGGACTACGCCCATGATCGCGGCGTACTGCACCGAGATGTGAAGCCCGCCAACATCTTGCTGGCCCCCACGCGCTCCGGCGACCGTGTCCTGCTCACCGACTTCGGCATCGCGCGACTGCGCGGCGACGCCCGCCAGCTCACCCGCACCGGAGCATTCCTCGCCACCCTGGCCTACGCGTCCCCCGAACAACTCTCGGGTGCCCCGGTCGATCACCGCTCCGACCAGTACTCGCTGGGCTGCACCCTGTTCACCCTGCTCACCGGCGAAAGTCCCTTTCCCGCTGACAATCCCGGCGCGGTGGTCGCCGCCCACCTGACCAAGCCGGTGCCTCGCGCGTCCGCGGTGGTCGGCGGCCTGCCGCCCGGAATCGACGCGGTCATCGCCAGGGCGATGGCGAAGGAACCTTCCGAAAGATTCGACAGCTGCGAGGAATTCGCGCGTGCGGCGACAGCGGCGTTGGCCGTCGCGGGCCCCGCATCGCAGCCCCGTACCGGAGAAGGCCCCCGTGCGGCGAGCGTTTCGCCCGGAGCGCCTTTCGGTCGTGAGTACCGGCCGCCGAATGCCGACGAGGGTTCGCTGAGCCCGACCCTCGTGAGTTCGCCGTCGTACTCCGCTGCGCGACAACCTCAGCGGGCGGTGTCGTCGCGGTGGCGGGTACTGGCGGTGAGCCTGCTCGTGCTGGCGATGGTCGCCGGGGTCGGCGCTATCGGAGTCGGTGCGATCTACTGGAAGTTCGTGCGCCCGAATCGAGTTCCGCCGCCGCCCACCTGGGGTGCGCACGCGCCGGTCGCCTCGGGCTTCACCGACTTGATCCCGTCGGGGCCGACCGGGCGCGGCTGGCGCGAGGCGACTTGTTCGGCGACCCCGTCGCTGGTCGTGCTGCCGGGTGATCCGGCACCGGTGCGGCAGATCACCTGCACCGACATCGACGGGCTCATCGCCTGGTACACCGAGTACCCGAACGCCGCCGATGCCGATGCCTATCTCCTGCGGCACACCACCGAGGACGCCACACGGGAGCTGCACCACACCAGCCTCGCCGCCTACCGCCCCCGCGACCCCGCCGCACCGTTCACCCTCGCGGCCAGGGAGCGCGGCAATGTGTTCAGCGCGAACTCGGTGGTCGAGGTGTCGTGGCCGGGTCATTCCTTCGAGGAGACCCGCGAGAACTGGTGGCAGCAAGCCCCGTTCTGACGCGGGTCCGGTGCCGGGCTGGATCAGTACGCGCCGGCCAGGCGCAGGATCAGCGCGGGCAGGGCGTCGAGCACATCCGCGGACTGGTCCGCCGGGGTGCCGTAGGTGTGCGCGGCGACCGAGAAGCTGGGTCCGAAGGACGCGGACGCCACCTCGGGAGCACCCAGATCGGACCACCCCCACTTGCTGCCCTGCACGCCGGGAAGCTGGGCGGTGCCCCAGTTCTGGGGAGTGCCGTCGGCAGCGGTATTGCTCGCACCCGCCATCCACTCGAAGATCGGCGAACCGGCATCGGTGCGCTGCTTGGCGGCCAGGAAGTCGGTGATGTCGGCGGTGCTGGTGCTCGACCGGCCCCAGTCGGCGGTGCCGTGGGTCTCGCGCAGTCCGTACTCACTCGCGGTCGCTTCGATCGCTTGCGGGTATTTGCCGGCCAGCTGGGTGGCGGCGCCGTCGTCGGAGTCGCGGATCATCCGTTCCGACAGCGCGCGGTCCTCCGGCGAGCCGTCGCCGTGGCGCAGCGCGTAGTCGACGATGTAGAGCTTGGACATCGACAGCGCCGACCGCGATTCGTGCTCGTTGGCTGTGCCCCAGGCGAATCCGCCCGGCATCCGCAGCGAGATGGCGGTTCGTGGCGGCACCGTCGTGGGGTCTTCGTCGGCGTGGGCGGCGGGCGCGGCCGCCAGCAGGCCGACGGCGGCCGCCGCCACACACCAGGTCACTGTTCGAATGCTCACGAGCGTCCTCCGATTCGTACGACGGCGTTGCGGTCGTGGGAATGAAACCCGAATGCCGCAGGTCGGCGGGTGAGGCGCGCGGTAAGGCCGGTTCACGCCCGCGATCTCGTTTGTCCGAAACATGTTCGTTTCACTGAATTACTCGGTATAACAGGTTCTCATTGCCGTCTCGATGAGGAGCTGCACGGTGCGTGAATTCTTGTATGAAAAGCCCGGTAGAAGTCAGTATTCCGGCGGGCTGTCCCGCCGCCGATTTCTAGCTGCAACAGGTGTCACTCTGGGTGCCGTAGCGCTGGCCGGGCGGGCCGTGGCCGCCGCGGCTCCGCTGGCCGACGGCGACAAGGTTCCCGCCCTGGTCATCGGCAGTGGGTACGGCGGTTCGGTCGCCGCGTTGCGCTTGGCGCAGGCCGGTGTCGACGTGACCGTCGTCGAGATGGGCATGTCCTGGACCACCCCGGGTGCCGACGGCAAGATCTTCTGTCCGGTCCTGAAGCCGGACGGGCGGTCCTACTGGCTGCGCGGTCGTACCGATCAGCCGGTCGGCTACTTCGCGGGCAGCTCCTACAACAAGGACATCGACAAGTACACGGGCGTACTGGATTCCGAGGACTTCGGTGGCATCCGCGTCTATCAGGGGCGCGGTGTCGGTGGCGGTTCGCTGGTGAACGGTGGCATGGCCGTGACGCCGAAACGGGAGAACTTCGGGGCGATCCTGCCCTCGGTGAACGCCGACGAGATGTACAGCACCTACTACCCGCGAGCCAATACCGGACTCGGGGTCAATCACATCGACAAGAGCTGGTTCGAGTCGGCCGAGTGCTATCAGTTCGCCCGCGTGGGCCGCAAGCACGCCGAAAGATCCGGCTTCGGCTGGACTTTCGTGCCCAATGTCTACGACTTCGAGTACATGAAGAAGGAGCAGGCGAACACCGTCACCCGGTCCGCGCTCGCGGGCGAGGTCATCTACGGCAACAACAACGGCAAGCGTTCGCTGGACAAGACCTATCTCGCCGCGGCCACCGCGACCGGCAAGGTGCGGATCACCCCGCTGCACAAGGTCACCACGGTGACGCCCGCCGAGGGTGGTTACCGCGTGGAGATGGCCCAGATCGACACCTCGGGCAACACCGTCGCCACGAAATCGGTGATCGCGCAACGGGTCTTCTTCGCGGCGGGCAGTATCGGCACGAGCAAGCTGCTGGTGGCCATGAAGGCCAAGGGCAAGCTCACCGACCTGTCCGACGCCGTCGGGCAGAAGTGGGGCAACAACGGCAATGTGATGGTCGGGCGGGCCAATCACATGTGGGACGGCACCGGCAGCCTGCAATCGGCGATGCCGTGCCTGGGCATCGACAACTGGGCCGACGCGGGCGGGCCGTCGTTCGCCGAGGTCGCGCCGTTCCCGTCCGGGCTGGAAACCTACGTGAGCCTGTATCTGGCGATCACGAAGAACCCGAACCGTGGGCGGTTCACCTTCGATTCCGGTAGTGGCACAGTCGGTTTGAACTGGCAGAAGGCCTGGAACCAGTCCTCGATCGATGCGGCGAAACGGGTGTTCGACAAGATCAACAGCAAGGAGGGGACGATCTATCGGACCGATCTGTTCGGCGTCTACAAGACCTGGGGTGACGACTTCACCTATCACCCGCTCGGCGGCTGTGTGCTGAACGAGGCCACCGACAACTACGGCCGCTTGCACGGATATCCCGGGCTATACGTGATCGACGGCGCGCTCGTTCCCGGCAATACCAGCGTCAACCCGTTCGTCACGATCACCGCGCTGGCCGAGCGCAATATCGAGCGGATCATCGCCGACGATCTGCGCTGACCGCGCGCTCCGACTGCCGGATCGGCCGGCGGTCGGAGCGGCGTGGTGGGTCAGATCAGCGGCTTGCCCCGTCGGTTGCGGCGGCGCATATCGGCGAGTGTGACGTTGAAGGGGAAGGCTCGGACGAAGCGGGGCATGCGGCCCGTTACCTTGCCGGTGGTGCGCAGCAGGCGGTTGAGTTTGCGCTCGTCGGCGGCGGTCCAGGAAAGGTCGAGTTCGTCTCGGAGGTGTTGGGGGAGTAGGCCCGTGGTGAACCAGCGGTGGAAGCGGGCGAAGGGCAGGCGCAGCAGTGGGTTGATCATCTTCAGGTCGAGTAGGTCGTCGAAGTAGGCCTTGATCGTGGGGTCGACGCTGGTGCGCTGCAAATGCTCGGACCAGTAGACATCGAACGCGGCGCGGTCGGCGGGCCACATTTCGCGAGGCACCTGGAGGGTGGTGCCGAGGTAGTGGGCATAGTCGTAGAAGGTGTCGGCGGCGGTGTCGTCTGCGGGGCCGTGGAGGCGATCCATCACGTCGACCGCGCCCGCGTACAGGCACGCGGCCACCCACAGCTGCAGGTTCTTGTCGAAGGCGTTGTACTTCACCGGGCTGTCGGCGGTGGAGTGGACCTGACGGTGCGCGCCGTTGACGGCGGCACGGTAGGCCGCGCGGTCGGCGTCGGTGCCCATCAGCGCCACGGCCAGGTACGTGAATGTGGTCCGGGTGCGCTTCACCGGGTGCAACATGATGCTGCCGCTGTGCACTCGCGATTCCGCGACGCCGTAGCCGACGGGGGCCAGGCTGAGCTGCATGATCACGTTGGCGGTCGCGCCGTAGAAGGCGGCGGAGCCGTCGACGTAGTCGCGGATGTCGAATTGTGCCGGTTCGGACCGCTGCGAACGCGAGCGCGACAGGATGGTCATCGTTGACCCCGTTTTCGTCGAAGAGAGCGTGAGAGAGTTATACGTTGAATGTCTCATTATGTCGCCGGGGTGTCAACGACAGCGGCGGCGGCAAGCCACGAACCGCTTCGCGTTAGCGTTGACGAATGCCCTATGGTCCGCCGCTGCTGCTCGCTTCGCTGAATCCGGCCGCCGTCGCCGCCGGGGATGACATTCCCGACGCCGTCACCATCGATGATGCCACCGTCTCGCGTAGCGATCTGCTGGGTTCGGCAACATCGGTGGCCGAACGAATCGCCCGTGCCGACCGCGTCGCGGTACTGGCCGAACCGACCCTGCGCACCGTGATCGCCGTGGTCGGTTGCCTGATCGCGGGCGTGACCGTCGTTCCGGTGCCGCCGGACTCCGGAACCGCCGAACGCGAGCACATTCTGCGCGATTCGGGTGCGCAGGCCTGGCTGGGCGCGGCACCGGACGATACGGATCTGCCGGTGGTGCCGGTGCGATTGCACGCCCGGTCATGGCATACCTATCCCGAGCCCGATCCGGCGGCGATCGCCGTCATCCTCTACACCTCGGGAACCACCGGGGCGCCCAAGGGCGTGATGCTGAGCCGCGGCGCGATCGCGGCCGGGCTCGACGCGCTGGCCGAGGCATGGGCGTGGACGTGGAAGGACACGTTGGTGCACGGGCTCCCGCTGTTCCACGTGCACGGGCTGATCCTCGGGCTGCTCGGGCCGTTGCGGGTCGGTAGTCCGGTGATCCACACCGGCAAGCCGACACCCGAGGCGTACGCGGCGGCGGGCGGCAGTCTGTATTTCGGGGTGCCGACGGTCTGGTCACGGGTGGTCGAGAAGCCCGAACTGGCAAAGGAACTGAGTAGGGCACGGTTGCTCGTCTCGGGCAGTGCGCCGCTGCCGGTGCCGGTGTTCGAGAAGCTGGCCGAACTCACCGGGCAAGCACCGGTGGAGCGGTACGGGATGAGCGAAACCATGATCACGCTGTCCACCCGGGCCGACGGTGAGCGCAGGCCCGGCTGGGTCGGCACACCGGTGCGCGGCGTGGAAACGAGGCTGCGCGATGAAGCCGGTGAGCCCGTCGCGCAGGACGGTGTGAGTATCGGCGGCCTGCAGGTTCGTGGGCCGATGCTGTTCGACGGGTACCGGAATCGGCCCGAGGCCACCGCGCAGGACTGGACCGAGGACGGGTGGTTCCGCACCGGGGATGTGGCGGTCATCGATGCCGGCGGGTTCCATCGGATCGTCGGGCGCGAGTCGATCGACCTCATCAAATCCGGTGGCTACCGCATCGGCGCGGGGGAGATCGAGACCGCGCTGCTCGGGCATCCGGCGGTCGCCGAGGTCGCCGTGGTCGGGCTGCCCGATGACGATCTCGGTCAGCGGATCGTGGCCTTCGTCGTCGCGCGCGACGGGAGTTCCGATGCGCTCGGTGCCGAGCTGACCGCCTATGTGGGCGAACAGCTTTCGGCCCACAAGCGCCCGCGCGAGGTCCGCTTCGTCGACTCGCTCCCGCGTAACGCGATGGGCAAGGTGCAGAAGAAGCTGCTGGGCTGACGTGCGGTCGGTCTTCAGGTAGTTCGCTCGGTACTCCCGCGCGCGCTCATCCTGCGGATCGGCCCGATCAACGCGTGGTAGATCGGGCGCACCACGCGTCCCGGCAGGTAGCGATGACGCTCCTCCTGCCAGACGCGCGCCCGGTGGTGTGCCGCGAGCGGTGACCACTTGTCGGGGTCGGCGGGCGCGGAAGTGTGGAATTCGATGCGGCACAGGTGCTTCGTGTTGACGAACCCGTACTGGCCGGGACTCACCAGCCGAACCGGAGCGCCGTGATCGCTGGTGAGTGGCTGCCCGTCGAGCCGGTCGGCGATGAGTACGTCATCGGCCAGTGCGTCCTCGAGCAACGCGACCGACAGATACCCGTCGAGACCTTCGAAAACGACATGGCTGATCGAAGTGCCCGGCGCCAGCAGCGGTTCGACGCGCGTGCGGTAGAGCGTGGCGAACGGTATGCCCTCCCATCGCAGGTCGGTGGCCGACCACCCCGCCACGCAGTGGAAGTCGGCCTTCACCTCCGAGCGCGGCAGCTGGGCGAGGTCGGTCATGGAGAGAGTGAACGGTTGCGTCACCGCACCGCCGACCTCGATCACCGGGGTCGCCGGCACCGGCGGCGGTGGGTGATGGAGGTGTGTGCCGAAACGCGGGAAGCCGTCGATGGCGCGTTGACCAGGGGGAAGTGTCATGTCGAACCTCCAGTTATACGGTTCCGTATAGGTTGAAAGCCTAGCGCGCGGGCGGCGCGAGGTCGAGAGGCGGCTCGCATCTCGCGCCTGTGCGCTCGCCCACGCCGCCCGCGGTGCGGTCTTACGTCGGAACTCGCACAGTCCTGAGCTTGTCGGGGTTGCGCACGCTGTACAACGCGGTGACGACACCATCGGTGACCTCGATGGAGGTCACCTGATCGAGCATGCCGTCGACGGTCGCCACGATCGAGGGCATCGCGTTGTAGACACCGAAGTGCATACCCATCGTGCCCATTCGCTGGCCCTTGGCGAGCAGGCCGATGACCAGCCGGGCGACCTTGTCCTGGCCGAGCACCGGCCGTCGCACCGCGTTCACCACACCGCCGCCGTCGCCGAGGAACACCACTTCGGGGGCGAGCACGTCCATCAGTGCTTGCACATTGCCGGTAGCGGCGGCGATCGCGAACCGCTCGACCACCGATCTGGCCTCGGCGGGCGTGGCGATCGCGGTGTGTCGCTGCGCGTGCACGCGATCGCGGGCACGTTGATTGAGCTGGCGCACAGCCGCTTCGGATTTGTCCACCGCGGTCGCGATCTCGGAATAGTCGAACGCGAACACCTCGCGCAGCACGAACACCGCGCGCTGCACCGGCGTGAGCTTCTCCAGCACGAGCAGCATCGCGGTGGTCACCGCCTCGCCGGTCAGCACGTGTTCGACCCCGTCGTCCGCCTCGGTGGCCAGCGGTTCGGGCAGCCACGGCCCGATGTACTCCTCGCGCCTGCACGCGGCCGAACGCAGCACACCCAGCGCCTGCCGCGTGACGATCTGCGCGAGGTAGGCGCGCGGATTGTCGATCAGCGTGAGGTCGACATCGCGCCAGCGCAGGTAGCTGTCGTGCAGGACATCCTCGGTATCGACCACCGAGCCGAGGATCTCGTAGGCGATCGAGAACAGCAATCGCCGGTTCTCGGTGAAGGTGGCCTCGTGGGTCACTGCTTCGGGCCGCTGATCCATACGCTGTTGCCGGTGCGGGAGGCGTAGGCGGCATAGCGGCTGACGCGTTCCTTCGCGAACGCCGCGATGGATCCGCCGAGGTACAGCCGCTGGGCGGTGTCGTAACGGTCGGTCGGTTGGATCAGCCCGTCCCGCCTGCCCAAGCTCATTCCCTGCCCGGCGTAGCCCATCGAAAACGGCCGCGGCTGCTGTCCTTTGATCATCCTGGCCAGCGTATCGGCCGCGTGCGCGCCCTGGGGTGCGGCTGTGGCGCACGCCATGCGCATGCCGGGGACGGCCGCGCAATCGCCGACGGCGAAGACCCGCGGATCGGTGGTGCTGCGCAAGGTGGCATCGACCAGGGCCCGGCCGTCGGCGTCCACCGCGAGTCCGCTGCGGGCGGCCAGTTCGGGGACCGCGGAGACGATCGCCCAGAGCGTGAGGTCGGAATCGAGTTCGGTGCCCGAGCTCAGTCGCAGGGTCGTTCCGTCGATCTCGTCGATCTGATCGGCCACGATCTCCACATTCAAGCGGGCCAGCGTGTTGCGGATGTGCCGCTGCGCACCGGCCGAGAGCGCGGCGGCGACCGTATCGCTCACCAGCCGTACGCGCAGGTCGGGACGGGCTTCGGCGACCTCGGCCGTGGTCTCGATCCCGGTCAGCCCACCACCGATCACCGTGACGATCCCGTCGGCGGGCAGCGCCTCTAGTGCGATTCGCGCCTGTTCGGCACCTTCCCATGTGCCGACCGGGATCGCGCCCGCCAGCGGGTTGGCGATGCTGCCTGCCGCGAGGATCGCATGGTCGAAGTCCAGGCTCCGGCCGTCGTCGAGGGTGACGGCACCGTCGCCGATCTTGTCCACACTCGCGGTCTCCACCGCGATGCCGTCGCGGAGCATCTCGGCGAGCGGGCGAGCCGCGGCACCGCTGCCCGCGATCTGCTCGTGCAATCGCACCCGTTCGATGAAGTCGCCGCGCGGATTGACCACGGTGATCCGCGCGGCGGGGGCCTTCCTGTTCAGCCGATTCGCCGCGACAGTCCCGGCGTAGCCCGCTCCGATAACCACGATGTTCATCTGTGCCTCCTGCCATGGGAACTGTGTGTTCGACCATGGGATGCGGCCCGGCACCCGTTTGTGACGGTGACCTGCATCACAGCGGAAAGGCCCCGTACTCCGCAGAAGTACGAGGCCTTTCCCTATCGCGATGTCGGATCAGGGCTGACCGGTCGCGAACGCGATCACGGCGTCCAGGAATTCCTGGCCGCCCATCACGTAGCCACCGATGACCATGCCGGCCGGAATGGTGATCAGCCACAGGAACGGGAAGAACGCGCCGATGATGCCGCCGATGACGACGCCGGGCAGGTTCTTGTTGACCTGCGCCATGAGCCGGTCGTAGGAGCTGATGTCCTTCAGTTCCGCGACGTTGCTCAGCTTCGCGGAATCCTCGGGCGCCATGGTGGAGGTCAGCTTGACGGTGCGGCCGTCCTCGCTGATCTGCTGGTTCACGGCGATCGGCAGGCCTGCGACCTCGGAGCGCAGCGGCGCCTGGTCGACGGTCACGCCGTCGGCGGTCTTCAGCAGCACCGAGGCGCCGTCGGCGGCGACCTCGAACTTGCCGCTGTCGACTGCCCAGGTGACGGTCTTGTCAGCCGGGGACACCGTGGTCTGGTAGTTGATTCCGTGCGTCACGCCAGAAGTCACGCCCCCCGAAGCCACTACAGCGGGCTGCTCGGTGGCCACCGCGGGCGCACCGTGAGCAGTGGCCGCGGTAATCCCCACCGCAGCGACTGCCATGAAAACAGCAGTAGTGATCTTTCCGAACTTCATTCTTCAATCCCTCCGCTTTTTCGCTGTCCTGATCGGAGCAGCGAAACGAAGGTTAGCGCGCGAAATTGCTTGTCGCACATTCGGGTTCATTGTCATGAAACCGCAATATTTGCTGAATTGTGACTGGCGCGCGGAATTGCCGGGCCGCTCGGCCCGGCAATTCGACTGTCAATCGTTGGCGTGCAATGCGGCATTGAGTTCGACGCCGGTGCCCTTACGCGGAACGACCTCGACGGCGCCGGTGGTGGAATTGCGGCGGAACAGCAGGTTGTCCTGACCGGACAGGCTCGCGGCCTTGACGACGGTGCCGTCGGGTCCGGTGACCTTGGTGCCCGCGGTGACGTAGAGACCCGCCTCGATCACGCAGTCGTTGCCGAGGGAGATGCCGACACCCGCGTTCGCGCCGAGCAGCGAACGCTCGCCGACCGAGATAACCTGGGTGCCGCCGCCGGACAGGGTGCCCATGATGGAGGCGCCGCCGCCCACATCGGAACCGTCGCCGACCACGACACCCGCCGAGATACGACCTTCGACCATCGAGTTGCCGAGGGTGCCCGCGTTGAAGTTGACGAAGCCCTCGTGCATGACGGTGGTGCCCGCGGCGAGGTGGGCGCCGAGGCGGACCCGGTCGGCGTCACCGATGCGCACGCCGGAGGGGACCACGTAGTCGACCAGGCGGGGGAACTTGTCGACGCTGAGCACCGTCACCGGGCCGCGGGCGCGCAGCTTCAGGCGGGTCTGCTCGAAGCCGTCGACCGCGCACGGGCCGTGGTTGGTCCACACGACATTGCTGAGCAGGCCGAACTGGCCGTCGAGGTTGAGGCCGTGCGGCTGGACCAGACGGTGCGAGAGCAGGTGCAGGCGCAGGTAGACCTCGTGCGCGTCGGCCGGGGCGGCCGACAGGTCCGCGATCGTGGTGCGCACCGCGACGACCTCGACGCCACGCGCCGCGTCCACGCCGAGGAGCTCGGCGAACTCGGGCACATCGGCGGCGTCGAGGCGCTGGGAGCCGGTTTCGGTGAACTCGCCCAGCGCGGGGCTGGGGTACCAGGTATCGAGGACGGTCCCGTCCGAGGTCACATTGGCGATACCGACTGCAGTTGCTCCCTGAATACTCACGGAGGCTATTTTGCCCGTTCCAGCCGTTGCGGTGTGCCGCGGGCCCTGTGCGATGGACCACGCGGTCGGCTTCACCCGGATCAGGGGATTGAGGGCTCGCCCGTACTAGTGTCGAGATGTGACTCTCGATTTGCGCGCCGATCCCATCCAGCTGACCGCCGCCCTCGTCGACGTGCCGAGCGTTTCGCGCGACGAGGCCAAGATCGCGGACTTGGTCGAGCACGCGATCCGGGAGCAGACCACCGGGTTCGAAGTGGTGCGCCACGGCAACGTGGTGCTGGCGCGGACACAGCGTGGACTGCCGACACGGGTAATTCTGGCGGGACATCTCGATACCGTGCCGATCGCGGACAATCTGCCGAGCCGGCCCGATGAAGTCGACGGCGAAGCGGTGCTGTTCGGTTGTGGCACAGTCGATATGAAATCAGGCGACGCGGTATTCCTGCACCTGGCCGCCACGATCACCGATCCGGCCCACGATTTGACGCTGATCTTCTACGACGGCGAGGAGATCGCCGCGGAGTTCAACGGCCTCGGACATATCGAGCGCGAATTGCCGGAATGGCTCGAAGGTGATTTGGCGATTCTCGGTGAACCGTCGGCCGGTTGGATCGAAGCCGGCTGCCAGGGCACCCTGCGGGTGCGATTGACCACCTCGGGCGTACGCGCGCATTCGGCGCGAGCCTGGCTGGGGGAGAACGCGATCCACGGTCTCGCGCCGGTGCTGGCGCGGCTGTCGGCCTATGCGCCGCGCAAGGTCGATATCGACGGGTGCGTGTACCGCGAGGGTCTGTCGGCCGTGCGGGTCTCGGGTGGGGTCGCGGGCAATGTGGTGCCCGATGTCGCCGAGGTGGATGTGAACTTCCGTTTCGCCCCCGACCGCACCGTCGAGCAGGCCATCGCGCATGTCCACGAGGTCTTCGACGGACTCGACATCGCCTTCGAAGTCACCGACTCCTCACCCGGCGCGCTCCCCGGCCTGACCGCCCCCGCCGCCCGCACCCTCATCGACTCCGTCAACGCCCACGGCGGTGGCGGGGTGCGCGCCAAATACGGCTGGACCGACGTCTCCCGTTTCGCCGCCCGCGGCATCCCCGCCGTGAACTTCGGCCCCGGCGACCCCAACCTCGCCCACAAACGCGACGAGCACGTCCCGCTCGGCCAGATCACCGCCGTCACCGCGATGCTGCGGACCTACCTGTCGCGCGCCTGAGCCCTCAGCGGCCAGAAGGGGACATATCGCACAATAGGGATCCGAAGCCTGATCTCGTGCGTCCAGGAACAGTAGGAGACGTACATGACGTCGGAAGAAATGGTGCCAGCTCGGGTGCGGGACATCTTCGTCACAACTCTGAAACCGGGGACGACCCACATCGCCGCACTCCCGGATCCACTGCCGATGGGGATTGGGATCGGGTTGATCGCACCAGAAGGGTCATCCCGCGAGCGGATTGTCGTCCGCGCCGAGCACGACGAGACCGGCTACTTCCTCGACTTCTACAAAGAGGGCAACGACGGGGAAACCTCCTCTCACTACCGGGTTCGTGAGGATGGCTCGGTTACGCCGCTGGAGAATCTCATCTTGGTGCACCGGCATTTCGACGATCCCGAACAGGCCAGGCAGGAGCGGGAGCGCGTCGGCGCCCACAACAAGCGGGTCAGGGAGATCCTTCGGGCGAAGGATTTATTCTTCTGAATCAGAGAAACCCGCACCGCCTCGGCCCTGCACGTTCGCGCGGTGACATCGTCGGTGGGCCGTGTTGCGCCTAACCGCGGGTTGAGCAAGTATCTGGGCTGGCGGTTGTCTCGAGCCATGAGAGCATTGTGGGCGTGTCCGAACGCTTGCGAGCCATCGCCGCCGACAACGAGCAGATCATCGCAGCTGGCGGTTACCTGACGCCCGGCGGACACTATGTCTCGTTGACATCGAGGGTGCAAGCCGCCGTCCAGGGCACCCGGATGTACGGTCCCGACCCGGTCCCGGTCATCACCCGCAGCGAGGCCGCCACCGTCATCACGGTGACCGGGGAGAGCAGCCTCGCCGCGGCGCTCCGGATGCACGATACCGATCCGGAGCCGGTCGCCGTCCTGAATTTCGCGTCCGCCCGCAATCCCGGCGGCCACTACCTCGCCGGCGCCCGCACCCAAGAAGAAGCCCTGTGCCGAGCGTCGGCGCTGTACACCACCCTGCTGGCCGTGCCGCAATACTACGAGCACCACCGACGCACACCGGACCCTTTCTACAGCGACCGCGTGATCCTGTCTCCCGCCGTGCCTGTCTTCCGCGATGACACGGGCGTCCTGCTCGACAGCCCCTATACGGTCGGCTTCCTCACTTGCCCGGCGCCACGGACCAACGTGATCATGCAGGAGCTGGCGAGTGAGGCGCATCGAATACCCGCGGTGCTGGCCTCCCGCGCCGAGCGCATTCTCGAAACAGCGGTCGGTTACCGGCGTTTGGTACTGGGCGCCTGGGGTTGCGGCGCCTACGGCAACGACCCAGGCATGGTGGCCGGTGCCTTCCATGCACTGCTAGCCGAGGGTGGGCGGTTCAATGGGCACTTCGACGAGATCACCTTCGCAATACTGGACCGGACCCGTGGCGAGACCGTCCTCACTGCCTTCCGAACCGTCTTCGCGGCAGAGTAGATCCGAGTGCGTGTAGGGGTCATGCGGCCGACCGATCGAGAAGTGCGCGCCCGTGCCCGGAATCCGACACAGTAAGTTGGGGGTCATGTCCGCTGATGAACAGGTTGGGAAGGTCAAACCGAGGTTCCGTGGTCCGGTGATGTTCCGCCGGGAGCGCAAGCCCGGCGTGCGGACCGCTGACCGGAACCTGCTCGATACGCGGCAGGACAGCGACTGGGTGCATACCGATCCGTGGCGGGTGCTGCGGATCCAGGCCGAGTTCGTCGAGGGCTTCGGCGCGCTCGCGGAGATCCCGCGCGCGGTGACGGTGTTCGGATCGGCCCGCACCGGCCCCGACCATCCCGAGTACGTGGCGGGCAAGGCGATCGGCACCGCGCTCAGCGAGGCCGGTTTCGCGGTGATCACCGGCGGCGGCCCCGGCGCGATGGAAGCCGCCAACCGTGGTTGTTCGGAGGCGGGCGGCTACTCGATCGGGCTCGGGATCGAGCTCCCGTTCGAGCAGGGGCTCAACGAGTGGGTGGATCTGGGGATCAATTTCCGGTACTTCTTCGTCCGCAAAACGATGTTCGTGAAGTACTCCCAGGCCTTCGTCTGCCTGCCCGGTGGTTTCGGCACCCTCGACGAACTGTTCGAGGCGCTCACCCTGGTGCAGACCCGCAAGATCACCCGGTTCCCGATCATCCTGTTCGGCACCGACTACTGGTCCGGCCTGGTCGACTGGATGCGCAGCTCGCTGGCGGGGTCGGGCAAGATCTCGCCCACCGATCTCGATCTGATCCAGGTCACCGACAGTGTCGACGAGGTCGTGCGGATCATCCAGGGCGAAACCGGCGACCACGCGAACATCGAGCGTCTCGGCACCGAGGATCAGTGGTGAGCTACTCCATTTGTGTCTACTGCTCCGCCAGCACCACCGATCCCGACCTGATCAGCGTCGCCGCGCGCGTCGGCACCGAAATCGCCCGGCGCGGTTGGCAATTGGTCTCCGGTGGGGGCCACGTGTCGATGATGGGCGCGGTCGCCACGGCGGCAAGGGCCGGTGGCGCGCACACCATCGGGGTGATCCCGAAGCATCTGGTGCACAGGGAAGTCGCCGATGTCGACGCCGACGAACTGCTCGTCACCGACACGATGCGCCAGCGCAAACAGCTGATGGAAGCCCGCGCCGACGCCTTCCTCGCCCTGCCGGGCGGCATCGGGACACTCGAGGAACTGTTCGAGACCTGGACCGGCGGCTACCTCGGTGAGCACACCAAACCGGTAGTGCTGCTGAACGCGAACGGCTTCTACGACGGCCTGTTCCGCTGGATCGATGAACTGTCCGAGCGCACAATTGTGCCGCGGCAGGCACGTGACCGACTCATCGTGGCCACCGACCTGCCCTCAGCGTTCGCCGCGCTGGAACCGGCCGCGGCCGCACAGTAGGAGAGATCGACGTGAGCACAGACGCCCGCGACACGGTAAGCGTGTTCGACCTGGCCAAAGCCCTGCCCGCCATGGCACTCGACGTTCCCGGCATGCTGCGCAACGCGCGCGGAATGCTGGTGGGGCCCAAGGACAAAGCCTCCATCGGGCTGTATTTCCAGCGGGTCGCGCACCGCAGGCCCGACCGGGTGTTCCTGCGTTTCGAAGGCCGCTCCTACACCTACCGCGCCGCCAACAGCGAGGTGAACCGGTACGCCGCAGTGCTTTCCGCGCGCGGGGCGAAGCGCGGTGATGTGGTCGGCGTGCTCATGACCAACCGTCCCGAGACCCTGTTCACGGTCCTGGCTGTGCTCAAGCTCGGCGCCACGGTCGGCCTGCTCAACTACAACCAGCGAGATCAGGTGCTGGCACACAGCATCGGTCTGCTCGGCAGCGTGCTCAATGTCGTCGGTGAGGAGTGCACGGAGGCACTGGATTCGCTGCCGGAGCCCGCGGCGAACGTGCTCACCGCCGAAGAACTGGACGAATCCGCCCGCACCGCGGCCGATTCCGATCCCGCCGTATGCGAGCAGGTCCGGGCTGGGGAGCGGGCGTTCCTCATCTTCACCTCCGGCACGACCGGTCTGCCCAAGGCCAGCGTGATGACCCATCAGCGCTGGACCAAGAGCATGTCCGGGCTCGGTGGGCTCGGCATCCGGTTGCGTGCCGACGACGCGCTGTACTGCTGCCTGCCGCTCTATCACAACAACGCGCTCACGGTCGCGCTGTCGGCCGTGCTCGCGGGCGAATCGACCTATGTGCTCAGCCGCAAGTTCTCGGCGTCGGGGTTCTGGGACGAGATCGCTCGCGAGCGGGCCACCGCGTTCATCTACATCGGTGAGCTGTGCCGATACCTGATCAACCAGCCGGTGCGGCCTGCCGAGAAGGGCAATCGGGTCCGGCTGGCCGTCGGCAACGGGCTGCGGCCCGAACTGTGGGACGAGTTCCGTCGCCGGTTCGGGATCGGCCGGGTGGTCGAGTTCTACGGGTCGAGCGAGGCGCCGCTGGCGTTCGTCAACGCGTTCGGTGTCGACCGGACCGCCGGTCTGTGCCCGCTGCCGTACGCGGTCGTCGAGTACGACGACGAGACCGGCCACGCCCGCCGCGGTAGCGACGGGAAGCTGCGCCGGGTGCGGTCCGGCGGGGTCGGGCTGCTGCTGGCGAAGGTGAACAACCGTCAGCCCTTCGACGGCTACACCGACAAGAAGGCGTCGGAATCCAAGCTGGTGCGCGACGGCTTCAAGAAGGGCGACTGCTGGTTCGACACCGGCGACCTCGTCCGCGATCAGCATTTCTGGCACATCGCGTTCGTCGACCGGCTCGGCGACACCTTCCGGTGGAAGGGCGAGAACGTGGCGACCACCGAGGTCGAGGGCGCGCTCGGGCACCACGAGAGCATCGAGCAGGCCGTTGTCTACGGTGTCGACATCCCCGGCACCGACGGCAAGGCGGGCATGGCGGCGATCACGTTGTCGGCCGAGGCCACCTTCGACGGCAAGACCCTGGCGGCGACCGCCTACGGACGGCTGCCGCTGTACGCGGTCCCGCTGTATGTGCGGGTGGTCGCCGAGCTCGAGCAGACCTCGACGTTCAAGAGCCGGAAGGTGGAATTGCGCAAGCAGGGATTCGCGCCCGACTCCGACAGTCAGCTGTATGTGCTGTCCGGTCCGGCAGACGGCTACATTCCCGCGTACGACGACTACGCGGCTGACGTAGCCGCCGGTAAAGCGCCCCGTAATGGCTGATTTCGCATGAACATGGGTAACTCGTCGGGCACGCCCGAACGCCGACCGGATTCGCTACCGCCTGCCCGACCCGGAGGCAGTAGCGATGCTCAGCGGTCGGCGAAAGACTCGGGGAGGCGGGACGAGCTCTCGACTTTTTGCGGGCGTGAGGTGGCGACCGATCGCGCACTGGTGATGGCGATCGTGAATCGCACGCCGGACTCGTTCTACGACCGTGGTGCCACCTTCAGCGACGAGGCCGCGATGGAACGGGTTTCGCGCGCGGTCGACGAGGGCGCCGATCTGGTCGATATCGGCGGCGTGAAGGCGGGGCCGGGAGTCACTGTCGACGCGGTCGAGGAATCGCAGCGGGTGGTGCCGTTCGTCGCGGCGATCCGGGCGAAGTATCCAGACCTGTTGATCAGTGTGGATACCTGGCGCGGTGAGGTCGCGCGGGCGGCGGTCGCCGTGGGTGCCGACCTGATCAACGACACCTGGGCCGGTGCCGACCCCGACCTCGTGCGCGTCGCCGCCGAGACGGGCGCCGGCATCGTCTGTAGCCACACCGGTGGCGCCGTGCCGCGCACCCGTCCGCACCGGGTCCGGTATGCCGATGTGGTGGCCGAGGTGACCGCCACCGTCGTCGCCGCGGCCGAGAATGCCGCGGCCTCGGGTGTGCGAGCCGATGGCATCGTGATCGATCCCACCCATGATTTCGGAAAAAACACCTATCACGGGCTCGAGTTGTTGCGCGGAATCGACGGTCTTGTAAAAACCGGATGGCCAGTACTGATGGCACTGAGCAACAAGGATTTTATCGGGGAGACTCTAGATGTAGGTCTTACCGAAAGGGTCGAGGGCACACTGGCGGCAACCGCATGGTCGGCCGCCGCGGGCGCTCGGATCTTCCGGGTTCACGAAGTCGCCGAAACCCGGCGGGTCGTGGACATGATCGCCGCGATCCAGGGCATCCGTCCCCCCGCACGAACTCTGCGAGGTCTGGCATGAAAATCCAACACCGCGAGCCCGCCTGGGCCACTACCCACACCTGGGACACCCCTGACTGGACGGTCGGCGAACTCGTCGCCGCCAAGGCGGGCCGCACCGTTTCGGTGGTGCTGCCCGCGCTGAACGAACAGGACACCGTCGCCGATGTCGTGGCCAGTATCCGGCCGCTGCTCGGCACGCTCGTCGACGAACTGATCGTGCTGGACTCCGGGTCCACCGACGCCACCGCCGAACGCGCACGCGCGGCGGGCGCCGAGGTGATCTCGCGTGAGGAAGCCGTCCCCGAACTGGAGCCGGTCCCCGGCAAGGGCGAGGTGCTGTGGCGATCGCTGGCGGCCACCACCGGCGACCTGATCGCCTTCGTCGACTCCGACCTGATCGACCCCGACCCCGACTTCGTGCCCAAGCTCCTCGGCCCGCTGCTGATGATGCAGGGCACGCACCTGTCCAAGGCCTACTACCGCCGCCCACTGCGTCAAGGCGAGTCCGTCGACGCGAACGGCGGCGGCCGCGTCACCGAACTCGTCGCCCGCCCTCTGCTGGCGGCCCTTCGCCCCGAGCTGGCCCAGGTCCTCCAGCCGCTCGGCGGCGAATACGCGGGCACCCGCGAACTGCTCACGGCGGTCCCCTTCGCGCCCGGCTACGGCGTGGAGATCGGCCTGCTCCTCGACACCTACGACCACATGGGCATGGATGCCATCACCCAGGTCAACCTGGGCGTGCGCACCCACCGCAACCGCCCGCTGTCCGATCTGGGCGTGATGAGCCGCCAGATCCTCGGCACCGCGCTGCGCCGCAGCGGAGTCCCCGACTCCGGCGCTCCGCTGACCCAATTCCCCTTGATCGAAGGCGAATTCATCGCCCACACCACCGCGGTCTCGCTCGAAGACCGGCCGCCGATGAAAACCCTTCGGCCGGAACAAGTCGCGGCCTAGTCGTCCACGTCGGGCGTCGCCTCGGTCGGGGCGGCGCCCGACGTGTCAGTTCCGGCGTCGAGCGTTGAGCGCGACGGCGGCGGCCAGCATGGCCAGCAGGAGCACCGCCAGCAGCACCTGCGGGTGCAGGCCGATGATCGTGATGTCGGCGAACTCGGGATCGTGAATGGCGGTGCCGGGGAACAGCAGTGCCGCCAGCAGACCGAGCCACGGCGTGGCCAGGATCGCGCAGGCTGTCCACAGGCGTGCGCGGGTGCCACCGTCGCGCCGGAGCAGCAGCGTCAGCGCGAGCACACCGAGCAGGATCGACATGACGATGTACTGGGCATCGTGGAATTTCGCGTGCGGTGGCCACGCGTCGTTGCGCAGGTGCTGTGCCGCGCCCGCCGGGACGACGAAATCGGCCAGCAGAGCACCGAATACGGTGATGACCGCGACGAGGACGGCGAGAACGCGGGGAGCGGACAGGTTCTTGGAGACGATGGTCGTCATGTCACGAGGTTCCTTGCTGGTGTGCGGGTTTCGAGGCGTGGCCGCGCAGGAAGTCGTCGAGGACCGCGCGCACGTAGTCGAGGTCGAAGGTGCGGTTGGCGACGAGCCGCCGGAAGAACAACGGACCGTGCAGCTGATCGAGGGCGAGGTCGACATCGAGTTCGGCGGGCAGTTCCCCCCGGGTGACGGCCTCGGTCAGGATCGTGCGCACCGCCTGGGTTCCCGACCGGTACAGCGCCTGCTTGACCTCCGCGAATTTCGGGTCGACAGCGGCTCTTTCGATCATCACCCGCATCCCCTGCTCGGTCGCCGGTTCGTGCAGCATCGCGTGCGTGGCGGTCAGCGCGGTCAGTAGATCGGCCCGCAGATCCCCGGTCGGCTGCGGCTGCGCGAGCGTGATGTGCCGGGTCAAGGTGGCGCGCACCAGATCGGTCGGCTCCGGCCAGAGCCGGTACAGCGTGGCCCGGCTGATCCCGCTGCGCGCCGCGACCGACCCATGCGTCAGCCCGGCCAATCCCTGCTCTACCAACAGCTCTCGGGCCGACGCGAGCGCGGCGTCACGGCTGCGCACCGTCCGCGGGTCGGGTGGTCGCACGGCATTCCCTTCGGACAATCTGTTTCACAACTTCGATACAAACTGTATCGAAGTTCTGCGCGAATGAACAGATGTCCGTCTTCTTCGGAAACTGAGTGGGATCTAATCCGGTCGGCGGTGGATCGGGCCGTCCAGGTCTGCCAGTGGCTGGGCGGTGGCGTTTCCTCGGGTGGCGAGGATTTGGGCGAGGATGGAGATGGCGGTTTCCTCGGGGGTGTTGGCTGCGAGGTCGAGGCCGAGGGGGCTTCGGACACGGGCGATTTCGGTGTCGGGGACGCCCGCTTCGCGCAGGCGCGCGGTGCGGTCAGCGTGGGCTCTGCGCGAACCGAGGGCGCCGATGAAGGCTGTGGCGGGGAGGCGCAGTGCGGTGGCCAGCAGGGGAACGTCGAATTTCGGGTCGTGGGTGAGGACGCAGAGAACGGTTCGCTCGTCGATGCGGCCCGCGCTCTGTTCGGCCTCCACATAGCGGTGGGGCCAGTCGACCACCACCTCGTCGGCCGCCGGGAAACGGGATGGGGTGGTGAAGGTTTCGCGGGCGTCCACGACGGTGACGTGGTAGCCGAGATTCGCCGCGGCGACGGTCAAGGCGCGGGTGTAGTCGTTGGCGCCGGCCAGGATCATGCGGGCGGGGGAGCGGAAGACCTGGACGAAGGTGCGGGGGCGTTCGGCCAGGCCGGGCGTGCATTCCTGGGCGCCGATGAGTCCGTTGTGGCCTGCGGCGAGGAGGGCGGCGGCGTCGTGGTCGAGGCCGCGCCACGGGGCGCAATCGCCGGGGCGCAGGAGTTTTCGGTCGGGCCTCGCCTCGAGGGTGGTGGCGTAGGCGACCGGGTGGTGGACTTCGAGTGCGGTGTGAAGTGCGCGCAAGGCGGGCAGATCGGTGTGGTCGAGGCGTTCGACGAAGACTTCGATCTCGCCACCGCACGGGAGGCCGACGGTGAGCTGGTCGGCGGCCGCGAACCGCTCGAGGCTCGCCCGGCCGTCGAGGAGAACCTGGTCGGCGGTGGTGAGCACCGCCGATTCGACGCAGCCGCCGGACAGTGAGCCGAGCACACGTCCGTCGCCGGTCACCACCATCGCGGCCCCGGTTTCGCGCGGGCCCGCACCGGTCCGGTCGATGATCCTGGCCAGCGCCACGGCCTGATCGGGCAGCAGTTCGAGTACCTGTCCGAGGAGATCACGCATCACGCACCGGCCTCTCCACGGTCACCGTCGAGGCGCTGTGACCGTCTGACCAGCATAGTAGGCACCGGCGCGGAGCGGTCGTCGGTCTTTCGCGCATGGCCGGAGCGAAGGCGGAGGTACGCCTAGCTATCGCCGGGCACGCGCGCGCGGCGAGAAACTCTCAGTCGAGGATCTCGCGCTGCTGCAAACCGGCGGAGACCGTACCGGCGTGGAAGAAGTCACGGAAGATCGCCACCGCGCTGTCGGCGGTGAACACCTCTTCCGGGTAGACGTAGGTGTCCTCGTCGCCGTGCGGGAGGTACACGGTCGGCAGGCCGAGTCGGCCGCCGGGTAGTCCGAGGGTGAAGCGCCGGATGACGTGATCGACCTTCATGCGCAGTTGCAGGGTCATCGCGTCCGCCGAACCGGCGCAGCCGAGCGCGAGATCCCCGCGCTCCGAACTCACCGTCGTGGTGACCTCGGTAGCGGGCACCGGCTCGGACAGCACGGTCAGATCGAGCGCGTAGCGCTGATGACCGTCCATCCGCCGCAGTGGGCGCAGAAAGCTGTCCACGTCCTCGTGCGGGCCGATGAAGACCTTCAAGCGGTCGCTGTAGGTCACGCGGTGGGTGGTGACGATGACGTCGCCGGCAGCCGGCTCCGCCTCGAAGGGTGGAACGGGCCGTGGGTGGCCTGCCGCGCGAACGGGCAGAACCCGGCATGCGCCGGCCTCTGGAGACGAGAACATGTGATGCTCACCTACTCACACTCGGTTACTCGCTAGCAATCTAACCATCGCGGAAGACTTGTGATCCATAACAGTACAGTGATGCAGATCACTAAGCATGGCGAGTTTAGATCAGCTTAGGGACGAACCCGGGTCGTAGCCAACTTGGGGTCTGTTTCATGGCGGTAAACCGGGGTGAGTAGATCAGCATCAACCGGTTCACCGGTTGCGCGGTCGTACCGGACTGCGATGAGGACCGAGAACAAATGGCTGCTCGCCCGCTCGTGCAGGGTCGCCAATCGGGTCGCCAGCAATCGGATCGCACCCAGTGAGCCGGGTGGATGCAGGCCGTCGATCAGCATGATGCTGCCGCGGCGGTCGGGCCGGGGGAGCCGGGCGAGGTAGGCGATGTCGTGCGGTTCGGTGCCGCCGGGCCGGTAGACACGGCGCGCGGCCCTGTCCTCGATGCCGCGCCGGGTATCACCGGCTCTGGTGACGGTCCGGCGCAGACGCGGATCGGCCACCACCAGCTGGCGCAGGCTGGGCGAGAGCTCGGGGCCGCCGAGGATCACCAGCCCGTCGCGATTGAGGTCGATCGGCCTGCCCGGCATGAAGGTCTCGACGTTCGCGGCGAAGCCGAGTTGCCGCAGCAGCTCGGCCAGGCGCTGGGCGGCCTGTGGGTCGGGTGCGCCGAGGAGCCTGCCCGAGCGGACCTCGGGGGCGAGCACGGTCAGTGTGCCGTGGCCGAAGAACAGTCCCTCGGGAACGGGGCCCTGGGTGCTCACCTGGTGGATGCGCGCACGCGACAATCCGGCGGCGGCGCCGATCCGGGCGAACGTCCAGCCGTCGGCATGGAGTTCTCGGATCACGGCTCGCCGGATCCTGGTTAGTTCGTTGATGGTCTGCTGGGCAGCCGCCACCCCGTCGGTGGCTGCTTTGAGTCTCTCGACCTTGTCCTCGATCGCGAAAACTCGTGCCACGTCATCGGCCGACATGTGCGAAGTCTAGACAGCTCGACAGCATTGTGTGTCTATATCCGTTGACATCGAACTGTCTTGCGAGACAACACTCTCGAACACAGATTGTCGGCAAATCGCAGAGAAGCGAGGTCGCCGCCGCAGTGTCCGCCCGGCGCGATCTCACAGCAAATGCCGACCGTGCGGTGTGTTCGGTGGTCTAGGTCGCGTCGTAGTCGACCGGGGGGCGCTCGTTGTGCTCCAGCGACTTCTGCGGCGCGGGTGCCGACGGGGTGCCGGGCATGCCGCTGCTGGTGCCGAACAGCTGCTTCTTGTCGGGCACCGCGCTCTCCAGATCGCGCAGCACCGAATCGTCACCGCCCAGCAGGTGTTTGGTGACCACGGCCCGCGGGCTCATGCCGCGCAGCTCGTTCAGCTCCGCGAGCGGCTTGCGCAGGTCGTCGAACTCCGGTCCGAGCTCCTGCTTCAGCTGGGAGGTGGCGCCGCTGGCGTAGTCGCGCGCCTGGCGCAGCGCGCCGGTGGTCCAGCGGACAGCGCCGGGCAGTCGCTCCGGGCCGAGGATCACGAGGGCGGCGACGAGCAGGATCATCATCTCGCTCCACCCGATGTTGCTGAACACGAATCCAGGCTACCCGGCGCGCGCGTCCGCAGGTCAGTCGGATTCGAGGGTGACGGGCACGTCCACCTGCCTGCCATCGCGGATCAACTGCACGTTCACCGTTTCGCCGATCTTGCGCGACTGCACGGCGACCACCAGCTCGTCGGGCCCGGTGACCTCGCGGTCGCCGACCCGCACCACCACGTCGCCCTCGACGATGCCCGCCTTGTCGGCCGGGCTGCCCGGCGCCACATCGGCGACGGCGGCACCGCTCATCACCTCGTTGGCGACGGTCTTGGTGCGCGCGCTCAGACCGATCACCGGGTGGTGCATCTGGCCGTCGCGGATCAGGGTCTGGGTGACCGTGGTCATCACGTCGACCGGGATGGCGAAGCCGAGGCCCACCGAACCACCGGTCTCGCTACGGATGGCGGTGTTGATGCCGACCACACGGCCCTGCATGTCGACGAGCGCGCCACCGGAGTTACCCGGGTTGATCGCGGCGTCGGTCTGCACGGCGTCGATCACCGCGTTGGTGTCGCTGCCCTCGCCCGCGAGCTTCACGGGGCGGTGCAGGGCGCTGACGATGCCGGAAGTGACGGTCTTGCTCAGGCCGAGCGGCGAGCCGACCGCGAGCACGTCGTCGCCGACCTGCACGTCGGCGGACTTGCCGAGATTGGCCACCGTCAGGTTCTTCGCCTCGACCTTGAGCACCGCGAGGTCGGTCTTGGGATCGCGCCCGACGATCTGCGCGGGCACCCGGGTGCCGTCGGAGAACTGCACCTGGATGGCGGCCCGGTTGGACTTGTCGGTCGCGGCCATCGAGATCACGTGGTTGTTGGTGACGACGTAACCCCCGCCGTCGATCACCACGCCGGAACCGGTCGCGCCGTTGTCGCCGACCGTGGCCCGGATCGAGACCACCGAGGGCAGAACGGCATTGGCGACCGCGGCGATCTGGCTGTGCGGTGTCTCGACACCCGCGCTCTGATCCAGGGTCACCTTGCGTGAGGTGAGCGTGGACGCGGTCTCGGCGGTGACCCGGCCGACGAGCCCGCCCAGAACGGCGATGCCGAGTGCCAGCGCGGCCAGCATCGCCAGTGCCTTGGGCGCCACCCGCGAACCGAACAGCACCTCGCGAGCGCTCAGCTTGTCCGCGACAGGCAGCCGGGCGGGCGGGGGAGTGTCGACGGCGGGCGCGCCGAGCCGGGCAGCCGCGTCGGGATCGCGCCACGGGTCGACCGGACCCGCGACGACCGTCTTCGGCTCGTCGGCGCCGGGCTCGCGCTGCAACAGCTCCGAGGAGCCTTCGGGCCGGGCGAACGCCTCGGCGAGCACACCGTCCGGCGGGCGCTGGACGAGTCCTTCGTCGGCGCCCTTACCGGCCGCGCGCTGCGGGTCGTGCGGTGCGAACGACCCGGCTTGGCCGTTCGGGCGGCGGAACGCACGCGCGGTGTGGCTGTCGATGTGCGGCCGGTAGACCGGTCGCGGCCCGAGGCTCGGCGCGTCGGAAGGGCGCAGCGTGCCCCGCTTGTCTGTCGAATCCGAGTGCTCGGCCGATCCGGAATTCGTCGATTCGCCTGTCACGTCGCAGACTCTACTTGCGCCGCCACGTTGTCCACCGGGTCGCGGTGAAGGAATCTGTGATGAATCCGAGAAATGCCTCGTTACGGCGTTGCGGTTCGGGCGCGTTGCCGGGGAGGTCGGCCAGCGGGATGCGCGAGAGGCTGTCGTGCAGGCTGCGCGGAATCGCCACCTCGGCGGCCCGGCGCAGCGCGATCCGCGCCTGCTGCTGGGCATCGACCTCGGCCGCGCATTCGGGGCAGAGCGAAAGATGCTGGGCGGCACGCAGATAGGCGTTCATCCGCAGCTCGCCGTCGACGAAGGCAGCGACAGCCTCACTGGCCAGATGCTCGGTGGGCTGAAAGCGCGGCGGGCGACCCGCGGCACTGGGATCCACGCTCATGCCTGCACCTCGCCGGCGCACGGTTCCGGCATGACCGCGGTCACGGCTGTGTTCATCCGCCGCTCGCTTCGCTCACTCACGCGGAGTTCTTCCTTCCGACCGACATCAACCGAGAGGCCCCGGTGACGTCGAACTTCCGTCACACCGATGGGGCTTCAGCGGAGTACCGCTGCTCACTTCCATTATGCGCAAGGTACTCGCGCAGTGCCTGACGCCCACGATGGATCCGGCTGCGCACGGTGCCCAGTTTCACACCGAGCGTGGCGCCGATCTCCTCGTAGGACAGGCCCTCGATGTCACACAGAACGACCGCGGCACGGAACTCCGGCGCCAGCGAATCGAGTGCTTTCTGCAGGTCGGGGTCGAGTCGGGAGTCGTGGTAGGCGTCCTCGGGGGTGGGGCCTTCGGCGGGCACACGGTCGTAGTCCTCTGGCAGCGCCTCCATGCGGATGCGGTTGCGACGGCGGACCATGTCGAGGAACAGGTTGGTGGTGATGCGGTGCAGCCAGCCCTCGAAGGTGCCGGGCTGGTAGTTCTGCAACGAGCGGAACACCCGGATGAAGGTGTCCTGGGTGAGGTCTTCCGCGTCCTGGGCGTCACCGGAGAGGCGGTAGGCCAGGCGATAGACCCGGTCGGCGTGCTCGCGGACCAGTTCGTCCCAGGAGGGCATGGCGGCGCGATCGCCGGTCGCGTCGAAAGCGGCGGTACCGGTGAGTTCGGCGTCGAGTTCGTCGGCTTCTGCCGCGGTGAGATCGGCGGGCAGAGTCTGGTCGGTGGCGTCTTGACGCGCCGTGTCTACCATCGGGATGGGACACCTCCTACTCGGGACCGCTGGCACAAAACCTGGCTGGTCCGGGTCAGCGAACCTTGCTTACCGACAATCAACCAGCAACTGTGTGTGGTTGTTCCCGAGTCTCGTGCCCGCCGCGATCGGCTGGCCTTGCGTAGGGCAACTATTTCCTGCCCTGATATGGGTCAGATGTGGAGATCCTGAGTGTGACCTGAGAATTCTGGTCAGATTCGACCCTAGTCCCGCCGGCAACGGAGAACCAGCAGTTCCGGGCCCGTTGTGACCGAGTCGCAAACCTACAGCAATTGTTCGGGATCTGTGCGACACAGTGCCGGATCCGTCCCTTTGCTGAATACACAGACCCCTCCGGTGGCCTAGCCTCATAGCTGTGGCATCGAACGTGGAGCGGAACCTGGCCTATGTGGAGGAGTCCGTCGTCGAGGACGAGGTTCTTCTCGAAGCGCGCGAGCGGGCCACCGAATTGGGGGCCGCGCCGGTGCCGGCGGCGGTCGGTGCGCTGCTGAGCATGTACGCGCAGATGCTGGGCGCGCGCTCGGTCGTCGAGGTGGGCACCGGGGCGGGTGTCAGTGGGTTGTGGCTGCTCGACGGGATGCGTGAGGACGGGACGCTGACGACGATCGACTCCGAACCCGAGCATCAGCGCGCGGCCAAAGAGGCGTTCCGGACCGCCGAGATCACGCCGTCACGCACGCGCCTGATCAACGGGCGCGCGCTGGACGTGCTCCCCCGGCTGGCCGATGGCTCCTATGACCTGGTCTTCATCGACGCGGCGCCGATGGAACACCCCCATTACGTCGAACAGGGTGTGCGGTTGCTGCGTGAGGGCGGCGCGTTCATCCTCAACAACGCGCTGCTCGGTGGGCGCGTGCCCGATCAGGAACAGCGCGACCCGGCCACGCAGGCGGTGCGCGCGGCGACTCGCGCGATCGCGGAGAATCCCGAGCTCACCAGCGTCTTGATCCCGATCGGCGACGGGCTGCTCTGCGCATCGAGGGGCTGATTTTTCGGCGGCTGGCGCCGCGGGTTCTCGGCCTGTTCCCTTGATCTTCCCTCCCTCCGGGCACTCCTTCGTCGCACCCCCCAGTCAGTCCAGATCAAGGCGGCCGAGAACCTACCCGACCCAGATCCCTTTGCCCACGGTGACCACGCCGCCGTTGCTGACCGCGAAACGTTCCCGGTCACGGTCCAGGTCGAGGCCGATGATCTCGCCCTCGCCGACCACCACGTTCTTGTCCAGGATCGCGTGGCGCACCACCGCGCCGCGCCCGATCCGCACACCGGGCATCAACACACTGCCCTCGACCGTGGCGCCGTCCTCGATCACCACGTTCGAGCTCAGCACCGAATTGCGGACCGTGGCGGCCGACAGGATGGAGCCCGCCCCGACGATCGATTCCTGGGCGAGCCCGCCCTGGGCGAATTTCGCGGGCGGCAGGTTCTCGGCGGCGCCGCGGATCGGCCAGTGCTTGTTGTAGAGGTTGAACACGGGATGCACCGAGACCAGGTCCATGTGCGCCTCGTAGAAGGCGTCGATGGTGCCGACGTCGCGCCAGTAGCCGCGGTCGCGCTGGGTGGCGCCGGGGACGTCGTTGTCGGCGAAGTCGTAGACGGCGGCCTGGCCGGCACCGACCAGCGTCGGGATGATGTCGCCGCCCATATCGTGGTCGGAATCGGAGTTCTCGGCGTCGGCGCGGATCGCGTCGACCAGTACGCGGGTGGTGAACACGTAGTTGCCCATCGACGCGAACGTCACGTTCGGGTCGTCGGGGGTGCCCGGCGGGTGCGCGGGTTTCTCCAGGAACTGGGTGATCTTGCCGGACTCGTCGGTGTCGATGCAGCCGAACGCGCTGGCCTCGGCTCGCGGCACCCGGATCCCGGCGACGGTGACGCCCGCGCCCGAGGCGATATGGCTGGCCACCATCTGCTCCGGGTCCATCCGGTACACGTGGTCGGCGCCGAACACCACGATGTAGTCGGGGTCCTCGTCGTAGATCAGGTTGAGCGACTGCATGATCGCGTCGGCGCTGCCGGTGTACCAGCGCGGCCCGAGCCGCTGCTGCGCGGGCACCGGGGTGATGTACTCACCGGTGAAACCGGACAGCCGCCAGGTCTGTGAGATATGGCGATCGAGCGAATGCGACTTGTACTGGGTGAGCACGCACAGGCGCAGGTATCCCGCGTTCACGAGGTTGCTCAACACGAAGTCGATCAGCCGGTACGCGCCACCGAACGGAACCGCGGGCTTGGCCCGGTCGGCGGTGAGTGGAAACAGTCGTTTGCCCTCGCCACCGGCGAGCACGATCCCGAGTACGTGCGGCTGGCTCCTCACCCTGCTCAAAGTACAGTGCCAGCGCGGCTACGGTGGCCCATGTCGACCCGAGGATCTAAAGCGTGTGTCTGAGAACTCGGCCGGTTGCCGCGTTCGGTCCAGTGTCGGTGGCCTGTGTCACACTCTCCGACGATGAGCCGCCACACCAGCTTCCGCTACTGCCTCGACCCAACGGTCGAGCAGTCCGAGGTGCTCACACGCCACGCCGGTGCGGCCCGGTTCGCGTTCAACCACAGCCTCGGTGTCGTCAAAACCGCGCTCACCCACCGCACAACCAACCCGGACCGACGGGTGCCGTGGACCGGGTTCGATCTGATCAACGCGTTCAACTCCTGGAAGAAGACCGAAGCCGCCGGGCGGGTGATCGTTGTCGGCGCGAACGGGACAGCCGAGATCAACGTGACCGGGCTGGCGTGGCGGACCGAGGTCTGCCAGCAGGTGTTCGAAGAAGCCGCTGTCGACTGTGGACGCGCCCTGGCGGCGTTCTCGGATTCCCGCACCGGTAAACGCGCGGGTAAACGGGTTGGGTTTCCCCGTTTCAAGACGAAGAACACGACCACCCCGACTTTCCGAATCCGCAACAAATACACCAAGGCGGGGCGGGCCGGTGGTGGATCAGCGTGACCTGCGAGGCTGCGGACTTGCATCCGGCTCACCATCACCTCCCGCGAGACCACGGCGACAACCTGGGTTGGGTCGGAATCGACCGTGGACTGAGCGTCTTCGCTGTTGCCGCGACCGCCGACGGTGCCGAAATCGCCCGTATCACCGCACCCAAACCCTTGACCACCGCACTGGGCAGGCAACGCCGCCTGGCGGAGTCGATGTCGCGCAAACAGAAGGGTTCACACAACGACCGACAAGCAGCCACCCGGTTGGCACGCCATCATCTTCACCTCGCGAATATTCGCCGTCACTTCGCTCATCAGGTCACTAACAGGCTGGTCAAAACCCACGACCGGCTCGTGATCGAAGACCTGCACGTGGCGGGGATGATGGCCAACCAACGATTGGCGCGCGCGATCAGCGACGCCGGGTGGGCGGATTTCGCGCGGCTGTTGACCTACAAACAGGCCTGGCGTAGTGGTGCGGTCACTATCGCGGATCGTTGGTATCCGTCGAGTAAACGGTGCTCAGCCTGCGCGACGATCAACCGTGGCCTGTCGTTGGCAGATCGGGTATTCGTCTGTCGATGTGGGTTCCGTGCCGACCGTGACCGCAACGCAGCGATCAATCTCGCGGTCTGGCCCACGATTCAACAGGACTTTTCACGATCCCCGGACCCCCGAGCACGGGGCCGGGTTACCAAAGTCCGCCGACGGGAAGGCGCTGACCGACACCCTTTGGGTATCGGTGAAACCGTCCCGGTTGACGCGGGAACAGACGTTCACACCACACTTGTGGAGTGAGCTGAGGACGCCCGAGAAGGGCGGTGTCCGGACATCTATCAGAGTTGTCCGGATACGCTGTAATTTGGACCGGTGAGTGATGATGGCACCGACAGCGAGCAGACTCCGGCGCAGCTGCTGCGGGTCGCCATGCTGACCCGGGAGTATCCCCCCGAGGTGTATGGCGGTGCGGGAGTGCATGTCACCGAACTCACTGCCCGGTTGCGCGAGCTCTGTGACGTCACCGTGCATTGCATGGGCGCGCCGCGCAACGGTGCCGTGGTGCACCGACCCGACCCCGAGCTGTATGCCGCCAACGCCGCGTTGCAGATGATGTCGGCGCAGTTGCGGATGGCCGATGCCGCGGGTGGGGTGGACGTGGTGCATTCGCACACCTGGTACGCGGGGCTGGCCGGGCACCTCGCCTCGATGCTGTCCGGGATTCCGCACGTGCTCACGGCGCATTCGCTGGAACCGCGAAGGCCGTGGAAAGCCGAGCAGCTCGGTGGTGGATATCGGCTCTCGTCGTGGTCGGAACGCAATGCGATGGAGCACGCCGATGCGGTGATCGCGGTGAGCGAAGGCATGCGTCACGACGTGCTCGACGCGTATCCCGCGATCGACCCTGATCGGGTTCATGTGGTGCACAACGGTATCGACGCGAACGTGTGGCATCCTGGCCCGCCCGCCGGTGACGAGGTGCCGGTGCTGGAGCGGCTCGGGGTGCGCGCCGACCTGCCGATCGTGTCGTTCGTCGGGCGGATCACCCGGCAGAAAGGCGTCGGACATCTGCTCGCCGCGGCCGCCTCGTTCGACCCCGATATCCAGCTGGTTCTGTGTGCGGGCGCGGCCGATACCAAGGAACTCGAGGTGGAGGTCGCGGCCGCCGTCGACGGATTGCTCCGGCAGCGCGGCAATGTTTTCTGGGTGAAGGAGATGCTGCCCACCGAGCAGGTCCGCCAGATCCTGTCCGCCTCCGCTGTATTCGTGTGCCCTTCGGTATACGAACCGCTCGGCATCGTGAACCTGGAGGCGATGGCGAGCGCGACCGCCGTCGTCGCCTCCGATGTGGGTGGGATTCCCGAGGTGGTCGTCGACGGGGTCACCGGCCGATTGGTGCACTACGACCCGGACGCGACGGGGGACTACGAGCGGGCGCTCGCGACCGCGGTCAACGAGGTCGCGGGGGATCCGGCGCTGGCCGTGCGCTACGGCGAGGCAGGGCGTGCGCGGGCGATCGCGGAGTTCGACTGGGCGCGGATCGCCGAGCGCACAGTCGAGGTGTATCGCGGCGTGCTCGGATAGGCCGTCGGCATCACCGTTCGCAGGGCCAGGCGACCGGCCCGCCGGTAGCCTTGTCCCACAAGGTCTTCAGGACACGTGGGGGTGAGCATGACCAGGATCGAGCAGCTGGAACTGCCGGACGGCACCGAGGTGTTCGCCCGGATAGACGGGCTCGACGATGCGGAAGACGACGCCGAGACGCCGGGCGTCACCGATATCGCTCTCGGTTTCGGCAGCCGCCTGGAGAACCTCGGCCCGACCATTCGCGGTGTCGCCTCGTCGGTGCACGCGAGCGTCGCCGGTCTCTCGGCCGATTCGGTGTCGGTCGAATTCGGAATCGAATTGTCCATGGGCACAGGCGGGGTCATCGCGGTGATCGCCTCCGGTGGCGCGAAGACCTCGGTCAAGGTCCGGCTGGACTGGGATCTGCGCGGTGACGATGATGCGGAGCAGTCGCAACCCTGACGGAAGACTGGCGATGGACGACGTCGACAACCTGGTGACCGCGGCGGCCTGCGTCATCTGGGTCCGTAACAAGGCGGGACAGTGGAAGGCCAACGGCACCGGGTGCCGGATCGCGCCCGAGTTCGTCGTGACCTGCGCACATGTCGTGGCCGCGGCCGGTGGCCGGGTCGAGGTGGAATTCGGTGACGGTACGCGGTTCGGCGCGGATGTCGCCGCCAGTACCGACGCGGCCGGCGGATTCGATGACCTCGCGGTGCTTCGCCTCGACGGCGCGCCCGCCGCGGACGCGACCTGTGCGCTGATGGTCGAGGCGGTGATCGGCCGCGGAACTCGGCTGCAACTGTGCGCGTACAACGCCGACTACGCGGGTTTCCTCGAGCTCGGGGCGGCCACGGCACTGGAGTTCTCCACGCATGAGACCGGTGAGGTCGGCGCAACCTACATCAAGCTCACCGGCAACCAGCGACTGCTCGCCGGGATGTCCGGCGGGCCGGTGGTGCTGCCGGACCAGGGCGTGATCGGCCTGGTCAAGCAGTACAACAACCGTAATCCGACCGGCGGTGCCGCCGTGCGATTGCTCGCCGGGCTGCGCAGGCTGTGTGCGCCGGGGCTGTACCGGGAGATCGTCGGCTCGCACGATCGATACCATCGGGCCGACATGCGCTGGTCGGATGTCGTCGGCGGCGAGGCCACGATCCGCCGCTTGCTCATCGACCTCAACGGTGTGTGCACCGGGCTGCCCGCCGCGGTCCAGGATCAATTGCGGGCCGAGCTCACCGAGGTCATCCTCGCCAATCACCTCGACGTGCCGACCGATTGGCGGGTGATCCGGGACCTCGCCGAGTACGTGGCGATCGAGGCCCCCGGTGACGACGGTCTCAATCTGGCGCGTTGCGCCTGGCTCATCGGCAACCGCGCGGCCGCTGACCCGGATCGCGAGGCGATCGTGGCCATCGCCCGGCGCGCGGCCGGACGACGATTCGTCAACCTCGACCGCTCGATGCGCAACCGCTTCGGCAGGCTCGCGCCGAAGCCCCCGCGGCCGGGCGGCGTGCCGATCACCCTGTTCGCCATCATCACCCCCGACGAAACGCCCGGTACCCCAGCGGGTTCCGAGCAGGGGCATCGCTACGAGATTCATCGCCGCACCGGTGACGGCGACATCATCGGGGTGCGGTCGGCGACATCGATGCCGAGTTTCACCGCGGCCAAGGCGGCCGTGAAAGTCGCGCTCGACGACCAGCTCCAGCACCTGGACGCCGACGGCGCCGAGATCGAGATCGTGGTCGCGCTGCCCGACGACTACCTCACCGCCGACCTGCTGTGCCGGTGGCTGCGACCCGATGAGCGCCCGTTCCGCCAGTTCATGATGCGGTTGCGGCGCAGCGCGACCTGGGAGAAGCCCGCCGAGCAGATCCGGGAACTCGAGCAGCGCTGGAACCGGTTGCGGGCCGGTGGGGCGCTGGCCTGGCTCGCCTGCGCCGACGACCGGTCCGGTGATCTGCGCGCGCTGCACGCACTCGTCGAGGCCGACGGACTCGATATCCCCGTCGACGCGCTCGGCATCGCCGAGCCACCGACTCCGGCCGTGTTCGCCGCGGCGGGCGCCAACGCGCTGCCCGTGCTGATCTGGCGCGACGAGAGCTGCCCGGATCGGTCACCCGGTCACCTCGATTGCGGCGGTACGCATTTCGTCGACCGGCTCGTCACCGAACTCGGGGACAACGGCTGGATCGATGGGCATCCGGTCGTCTGGCGCGAGCAGTGTCGCTCGGCGAAGGCGCAGCGGGACAATGATTTCTGGCTGCGCGTCGTGTATGTCCTCGACATTCCGGGGCACAGCAGAAGGAAGCCACACCCGCTGGCGGGGCCGCCTGCGGTGTCAGGAGGATTTCGATGAACGCACCGAGCTGGCACGTGTTCCTCGGTGGGGGTGAACCGCGCCCCCAGGCTTGGGACGGAGTGCCGAAACCCATGTCGGCGAGGGCATTCGACGGCACGCCGCTCGACTACACCCCGGCCGGCGCCGTACCGCAGACCGAACGCAGGCTCGGCACCGAGGGCATCGGCGCGCATCAGCTCCGGCCCGCCGACCTCGATGTGATCAACGCGGCGATCCTGTGCAGGCGCCCGCTGCTCGTCACCGGCGCCCCCGGTCTCGGTAAGTCGTCGCTGGCCTATCTGATCGCCAGGGAACTGGCGCTCGGCCCGGTCCTGCACTGGCCGATCACCAGCCGCAGCACCCTCGGTGACGGGCTCTACACCTATGACGCGATGCGCCGCTTCGAGGAAGCGCAGCTCACGCGACGGTGGTGGCGTGATCCGCGGGCCGGGGTCGCCGATTTCGTCACGCTCGGTCCGCTCGGCACGGCGCTGCTGCCGAGCCACCGACCACGGGTGCTGCTCATCGATGAGATCGACAAGGCCGACGCCGACCTGCCCAACGATCTGCTGCACGTGTTCGAGGACGGCGAGTACACGATCAACGAACTCCGCCGCATTCGCGCGTATCGGCCGCAGGTGTCGGTGGTAGCGCACGACGCGGGCAGGCAGGTGCCGATCACCGACGGCTTCGTGCGCTGTCACGCCTTCCCGATCGTCGTGATGACCAGCAACGGCGACCGCGAGTTCCCGCCCGCGTTCCTGCGCCGCTGCCTGATGCTGAAACTCGAAGAGCCCGACCGTGATCAGCTCGAACGGCTGGTCGCCTCGCATTTCGGCAGCGAGGTCCCGCGGGAATACGACGACATCATCGCCACGTTCCTGCAGCGGCGAGCCGATCTGGGAGCTTTGCCCGCCGACCGCCTGCTCACCGCGCTGCACGTGCTGACCCACGCGGGCGGCGACGCCACGCTGGACCGGCAGAGCCTGGCGCGCACACTGTTGCAACCGATCGGGCCGGGAGACTGAAACATGTCCAAGCTGGGCGAGTTCGTAGCGGCTGTCGACCCGCTGGCGCTCGACGCGCCCGCGATGGCCGACGCGCTCTGGCTGGCAGCGCACATCACCGAGCAGCAAGCAGATCCCGCCGCAGCGGAGCGGTACGCCGAGCATCGCACCGATGCGGTCGCCCACCATGATCCGGCCGTCGCGGCCGAGGGCGCACCGGAGCGGGGCGTGCCGGTCGATGTGCACCGGCCCGCGCAGTCACCGAGCGCCGCCGCGCGCGAGGATCGTCCGGTCCGGCTGGTGGCGCCGCGTGCGCTGGCGGGTTGGCGCACGGTGCTGCGCGAACTGCGCCCGGTCACCCGGCGGATCCCCGGTCGGCGGGAGAGCTTCGACGAGGCGGCCTCGGCGGAGCGCAGTGCGCGGATCGGCAGGCCGTGGGCGGTGACCGGGCCGCGGCCGGGCCGCGAACGCGACGCGGTCCTTGTCCTGGATCTGAACTCGGCGATGGTCGTGTGGAGCAGGCTGGCCGAGGAAGCGCGGGCGTTGCTGGAGTCGGCGGGATTCCGCACGTTCACCGTGCGATTCATGGCCGAGCGTGCGGACGGCGCGTTGCGGTTGTCGACCCGGCCGCAGCAGGAGCCGCGACAGCCACTGAGCGACCTGCGCGACCCGTCGGGGCGCCGGGTCGTCTTCGTGCTCAGCGCCTGTCTCGGCGATACGTGGGCGCGCGGAACCGGCGCCGCGCAGCTGGCGGCGCTGGCCAGGTTCTCACCGGTGGTGCTGTTGCAGCCATTGCCGAACTTTCTGTGGCGGCGGACCGGTCTGGATTGGGAGAGAGGACGAATCGCCTCGGTGATCCAGGCAAGCCCATCGCCGCTGCGCGTCGTCGCCGGCACCGACCCTGCGCTGCACCCGATTCCGGTCCTCGAGCTGAGTCCTGGCTGGTTCGGGCCATGGGCACAGGTGCTGGCGGGCGACCGGCTCTCGGCCGAATATCCGCTGCTGCACACGCCGTCGGTGCACGCGGAGCCGCCGCCGCTGGGCCGGCGCCAAGACGACGAACTCGGCGCGAACCCGGTCGAACGGGTCCGCCGCTTCCGGGCCGGATCGTCGCCGGAGGCGTTCCGGCTCGCGGCCGGGCTCGCCCAATTTCCGTTGCGGCTACCCATCATTCGGCTGGTCCAGCAGGTGCTGCTGCCGGGCAGCGGGTCGAGCATCCTGGCCGAAGTGCTCGCGGGCGGGTTGATCCTGGATGCCGTGCCCGGACTGGCGCCCTACGGCGTGCCCGAGGACAGTCGCGCGTTCGAGTTCCGGCCCGGCGTGGCCGATGTGCTGCGGGCGGCGATGCCGCGCAGCGAGGTGCTGCGGGTGCGGGCCGCCGTGTCGGACCACCTGTGCGCGCACTACGACGTGCCGGGCGTGGTGTTCCGGGCGACACTGTCGTATACCGGCGCGGGCGAGGGTTTCGCCTATCTGTCACCGGAGGTCCTGCGCATGCTGGCCCCGCACTACGCGGCCGAGGACGCGGCTGTCGACGTGGACGCCGGAGATCGGCTGATCGAGGCGGCCGCGGCGGCGGTGCGGTCCGGAAACCGGGCGGCAGCGGTGTCGGCGCACCGGATCGCGCTGGCCGCGCTGCCCGTGCGGCACCCGTCGCGGATCTCGCTGCTCGACACCTTGAGCGCGCTGCTGGCCACCGACAGCGACAGCGCCGACGCGCTCGACGAGGCGATCGGGGTGGCGAAGCTGGCGATCGGCGAAGCCGACGACGATGATCCGGCGCGCCTTGCCGCGCTGGGCGACCTCCTGGTGCAACGGTATTCGCGGTTCGGCGGGCTCGACCATCTCGCCGACGCCACCCGGCTGCTGCGGGCCGCCTACGAATCCGCCGACCCCGCCGACGAGGGATATGCCCGGCTGATCGATCGGCTGGCCGAGGCGACCATCCTGCGCTGCCTCGCGACCGAGGAAGCGATCTTCGGCTGGGACGCGATCGACCTCTACGAGAACGCACTGGAGACAACCGATTCCGACGAGCGGCGCCGCACCGTCCAGCTCGAGCTGGCCAAGGCGCAGCTGGTGACGGCGACCGTGTCGGCCTACCCGGATGCCGAGGTGCCCGAGCAGGTCATCGCCCTGTTCCTGGCCGCCACCGCCGAATCCTCGGCGACGGTCACCGATCCGGCTTTCGAGATCGCGCTCCGAGCCGCGGTAGCCGCCGCGATCACCGCGATCGGCGCCGGGAAACTCGCACCACGGCACGCGGATTCGCTGGTGTCGATCCTGGCAGGCAGCGCGGTACCGGTACCGACCGAGGTGATATCGCAGTTGCGCGCCGCCCGGCCGAGCGGCGCGCGGTGACAGCCGCCGCGGCATGGCCCCGGGTCCGCACCGCACTGCATGTACTGGTGGTGGCGGTCGGGGTCGCCGCGGCGGGGAAGGAGTGACTGTGCCGATCACGCTCGTCCACGTCGCCAAGGACTCGGTGTGGGTGCGTTGGCTGCGCCAGGAGTGGATCGACCGGCTGGCGGTCACTCGGATGGTGCCTGGCATCGAAGTCGCCGATGTGGTGCCACCGGCGGGGGATCTGATCGTCATCGTCAGCGAGGTACTGCTGGCGGTGTGGGGCAGGGAGTCGTCGAACTGGGCCGATCTGGTCGCCGCCGATCGCGCGATCACGGTGTGCCTGAGGGGGATCGACGCGGCGGCGCTGCCTGCGGCGCTGGCGAGCCTGCCGCTGGTCGACCTGGCCGCGGACGAGGATCATGTCCGCGCGCGGCTCGGACTCCCGCCCGCCACGGGCGCGCTGCCGTTGCGCGGGGACCGGGTCCGATTCCCCGGGCCGACGGCGGGTGCGCCGAAGGTGGTGCCCGAGTCGCTCACCGAACCGCGCTGGTTCTACGGGCGCTACGGCGAACTGGACGCCATCCGGGCCGGACTGGCCGTCACCGGGGCGGTGGTCCTGGTCGGTACCACCGCGTCGGGCAAGACCTCGCTGGCCAAGACCTACCTCGACCGGCACCGCTCGCAGTACGACCTGATCGCCTGGGTGAACGCGGGGAATCCGACGACGCTGCGCCATGACCTCGTCCGTCTCGCCGGGCCGCTCGGGCTCGAGAATGTCGTCGGAAATCAAGACGCGCATCGGCTGGTCGTACAGCATCTCGTCCAGATGCCGCAGCGCTTCCTGCTCGTCTACGACGACGCGCGCCCCGATTCGGCAGGCGATCGACAGGCGGTGGGCTCCAAGCCCGCGCCGCTGGCCGAAGTCGTCCCGTGGGGCGGCAACGGGCACATTCTGTTCACCTCGAAAGTCCAGCGCTGGCAGGGGCCCCACACCGTCACGGTCCCGCTGTTCACCGACGACGACGGCGCCCGATTCCTCAGCTATCACGTGCCCGAACTGGCCCACGACCTGATCGAACTAGCGGTGGAGGAGTCGGCGGGCAGTCCGCTGCTGCTGCACACGATGGCCCGCCGCGGCCGCGAGGACGTGGCCCGTCTCGCCGCCGACCTCCGCGAGAAGGCCTTCACCGCACCGACATTCATGCTCGACAAAGCCGATGCCCGCGAATACCGCGCGGTACAGCGGATACTCGGCAACTCGTTGCGCAGGCTCATCGACGCACCCGCCGGATCCGACGAGCGCGCCGCAGGCTACCTGCTGCGACTACTCGCCTACTTCGCGCCGAACATGCCGATCCCGCTGGTCCTGCTCGAGGCAGAGCCCGACGGTGTCCCCGTTGCCGACACCGTCGATCCGGGCTGGCAGGCCACGGTCCGCCGCAGCCTGCGCGACGAGGACCGGCGCACGCGGTTGCTCGAACTCATCCGCACCGAATCGCTCGCCGACACGCTCACCTTGACGACCCCGGTCGCTGTCGCGGCGACCGGGGTGGTGCTGCACTCGGTCATCACCATGGGTATCCAGGTCAATCTGTCCGACAGCCGCGTGCAGAGCATCCGGCACGAAGCCCATCGCATCCTGTGTGCCGCCGACCCGCGCCGCCCCGACCTCCCTGAACACTGGGAGCGCTACCACTGGCTGTGGCGCCAGCTCGATCCGAGCGGCGCGCTGGCCTGCGACCGGCTCGGCGATCCGCGGCACTCCTGCGGTGGCTTGCTCGGCATGACCGGTCACATCGTGCAGGCGTTGCGCAACCGCAGCGAGCTCACCGCGTCGGCCGCGCTCGGCGAGCGCGCCACCGACGCGTGGGCACCGCATCTGGGTGCGGACCATATCGGGATCGTCCGGCTGCGCACCACCACCGGCGATGTGCTGTGGCAGATGGACCGCTGGGAACAGGCACACGAGATCGCGCGGCGGGCACTGGCGGGGGTCGCGCCGAACCGGGACCGATATCCCGAGGAGTACACCGCGGCCTCGGATCTGATCGCGGCCTGTCTTCGCTCGTCCGGGGACTGGGCCGGATCGGTGGGCTACAACGAGGCCTCCTACGCGACGGTGCGCGCGGTCCTCGGGCCGGAGCATCGCGAGACCTTGCGCGCTCAGCACAATTTCGCGGTCGCGGTGCGCATGATGGGCCGCTTCGCCGAGGCGCTCGAGCTCGACAGCGCCGTCTACGCGAGCAGGCGCGGTGATCCCGACGACGAGGACCAGATCTTCGCGCTGCACTCACGCAACAATGTCGCCCGCGATCTGCGCGAACTCGGCCGCTACACCGAATCGGTGCGGGTTCAGGAGGAGGTGGTGCGCGACATGCTCACCCTGCTCGGTGACCCGCGTCAGCAGCACGTGCTGCGGGCGGAGAAGAACCTGGCCGTCTCCTACCGCAAGGCGGGCAGCTTCGCCGACGGCTACCGGTTGCAGCTGCGTGCCCTCGACCACCACGTCGCGGTGTACGGGCCCGACCACCCCGAATCGGTGGCGGCGCGCACCAACCTGGCCAACGACTGCCGCCTGCTCGACCGGCACGACGAGGCGCTCGAACTGGCCGAGGAGGCCTATCAGCGGTGCGCCGCCGTGCGCCCCGCCCATCCCTATACCGCCGCCTGCGCGGTGAACTTCGCGGCAGCACTGCGCACCGGCGGCGATTTCACCGACGCGCTGGACCTGGACCGGCAGGCCGTGCGGATCTTCACCGATCGTCTCGGCGCGGCCCACCCGTACACCCTCGCGGCCGGTAGCGGCATCGCAGCGGATCTGGCCGGGCTGGGCGAGTACGCCGAGGCGGTCGAGATCGGCGCGGTGGTGCTCGACCGGTCGACCGAGGCGCGCGGCGCCGACCACCCGTACACCCTGCAGGTGGCGATCAACTACGCGCTGGACCTGCGGGCGCTGGGCCGGGTCACCGAAGCGGACGGTTTCGAGGCCGACGCACTGGGCAGATATCGCGCGACCCTTGGGCCGGATCATCCGGACACGGTGCAGGCGACACAGCGGCGGCGCGGCACCTGCGATGTCGAACCGCCGCCGATGTAGCCGCTCAGGAAATCGGGAGATAGGTCGACACGGTGACCGAGGCCGTCACCTCGGTGATCTCGGGTAGGGCCGCGATGCGTGGATCGTCGGCGGGGGTGCCGTGGAAGGCCGACGGGCCCATCGCCACGACATTGGTGACGTCAGGGCGGGACAGCTTCATCGGGAACTCGACGGCGGTGTGCTCGGCGCGGGTGAAGGTGCCTGCCAGTGAGTCGGCCAGGCGGCGGTCCTTGTCGGGGTCGACGCTGACCATGCCGAGAGGGCCGATCAGTTCGCCGAGATGACGAGCAGTGGGCGCGACGACGACGAAGCGTCCGCCCGGCGCGAGGACGCGGGCGACTTCGGCGGGGTTGCGCGGGGCGAAGACCGAGAGCACGCCGGTGATGGCGTCGTCGCGCACCGGCAGGCCGCGCCAGGCGTCGGCCAATACGGAGGCCATGCGGGGGTGCGCGCGGGCGGCTCGGCGGGCGGCGTGCTTCGCGACATCCAAGGCGATGCCGAGGGCACCGGGATTCGCGTCGAGTACATCGGCGAGGTAGTAGCCCGTACCCGCGCCGATTTCGAGCACCGTCGGATCGGTGTCGAGGGCACGGGCGATCGCCGCGGCGATCGGGGCGAAATGGCCCGCACCCTGAAAAGCGGCGCGGGCGTCGAGCATGTCGGCGGTATCGCCGGTCATCTTCGTCGATGCGCCGGTCAGCAGCCCGACATAACCCTGGCGGGCGATGTCGAAGCTGTGGCCGGTACCGCATCGCAGCGCACGATCGTGCGGTTGCAGTGCATCGCCGCACTCCGGGCAGGCCAGAAGTACGGCGACCTCGGTCAGCGCATTCAGCTGGTGACGCTCTTCAGTTCGTCACCGAGCGCCGCAGCCTCGTCCGGTGTGAGTTCGACGACCAGACGCCCGCCACCCTCGAGTGGAACCCGCATGACGATTCCACGACCTTCCTTGGTTGCTTCGAGGGGACCGTCCCCGGTACGGGGCTTCATGGCCGCCATCCTCTGCTCCCTCCAGATCTGCGCGGTGGTTCTGCGCACTGTTTTCTCGTCTGCCGGTTGTCGCCAACCAGCGGGCTCGCCGGGTGTTCGGCGGGCCACACCGGTCCTATTCTTCCCTATTGCCGTCGCGGGCGGACACCTGAGTGCGAAATGTGACTGCTGAGTCGGTTCCGTTCGGTACCGCGGTCACCCAGCAAACATCCAGGTGATCGTCCACCATGCCGGTTGCCTGCATGAGGGCATACGCCGTCGTCGGGCCGACGAAAGCGAACCCGCGACGCTTCAATTCCTTTGCCAGAGCAACGGATTCGGGTGTGGTGGCGGGCACATTCGCGATCGAGGTGGGCCGTGGGCGTGGCGCGGGTGCGAACGACCACACCAGCTCGTCGAGGCTCACCGGCAGGTCGCGAGCAACTCGGGCGTTGTTGATCACCGCGTCGATCTTGGCGCGGTTGCGCACGATGCCGACGTCGGCCAGCAGCCGCGCGCGGTCGTGATCACCGAATTCGGCGACCTTCGCGATCTCGAAACCGGCGAACGCGGTGCGGAACGCCGGTCGCTTACGAAGAACGGTGATCCAGGCCAGCCCGGACTGGAAGGCTTCGAGGCAGAGCCGTTCGAACATGGCGTCGTCGCCGTGCAGGGGCCTGCCCCACTCGGTGTCGTGGTAATCGCGATACAGCTGTGAGCCGGTCGACCAGTCGCAGCGCACGAGGCCGTCGTCGGCGAGCTCGCTCACCCGCGATCCTGGCCCGCCGCCACCTGCGCCTGCCACTGCCGAGCCTGCGCCAGCTCGAACTCGAGTTCATCGATCCGCTCGGCCAGCCTGCTCAGCGCCCAGTCGACCTCACCGGCCTTGTACCCGCGCACCACCTGCTGGAACCGCAATGCCCGCACATCGGCCCCCGTGACGCCGTCGGCGGGCAGCACGGTAGCGGTGGTCCCCTCGGGCAACGGCCCGAGCTCCTCGGACCGCCCGAATACCGCACTGGCGACGAGAAACAGCATCGCCGCGACCAACCCGACGATGAGCACGTATAGAAGCAGTGTCAGCATGAAGCTCCCCCGCCTCTCCGGGAATTCAGGCCGGATTCGTGCACGGACTTGCGCACCGTTGGCGGCCGACGGTTCTCGAGGTGATCAGGTTTGCCCGTACCCGGTGAGTTACCCATGTTCTACAGATGCCGAGTGGTGTCGATTCCCAGCGACATGCCTGCCAATCCGCGCTTGCGGACGGCGAGTTTGTCGGCGATACCGAGCAGGGCGACGGCGGCGGGGTTCTCCGGGTCGGAGAGCACGATCGGGTTGCCGTCGTCGCCGCCTTCGCGCAGGGCCTGCTCGATCGGGACCTGGCCGAGCAGCGGCACATTCGAGCCGACGGCGCGGGTGAGGCGGTCGGCGACGACCTGGCCGCCGCCGGAGCCGTAGAGCTCCATGCGTGAACCATCCGGCAGGTCGAGCCAGGACATGTTCTCCACGACCCCGGCGATGCGCTGGCGGGTCTGCAGGGCGATCGCACCCGCACGCTCGGCCACCTCGGCGGCGGCGATCTGCGGGGTGGTCACGACCAGGATCTCGGCGCTCGGGATGAGCTGGGCGAGGGAGATCGCGACGTCGCCGGTGCCGGGCGGCAGGTCGAGCAGCAGCACGTCCAGGTCGCCCCAGAACACGTCGGCGAGGAACTGCTGCAGCGCGCGGTGCAGCATCGGACCGCGCCACACCACCGGGGTATTGCCCTGGGTGAACTGCGCGATCGAGATCATCTTCACGTCGTGCGCGACGGGCGGCATGATCATCCGCTCGACCTGCGTGGGCTTGGCGTCGGAGCCGAGCATGCGCGGGATGGAGTGGCCGTAGATATCGGCGTCGAGCACACCGACCGACAGCCCGCGCTGGGCCAGCGCCACGGCGAGGTTGGCGGTGACGCTGGACTTGCCGACGCCACCCTTGCCGGAAGCCACCGCGTAGACACGGGTCAGCGAGCCGGGCTGGGCGAACGGGATGACCGGCTCGGCCGAATCGCCACGCAGCGACTTGCGCAGCTCGGTGCGCTGCTCATCGCTCATCACATCGAGGTCGACGGTCACCGCGCCCGCTCCGTTGACGTCCGCGACGGCCTTGGTGACCCGCTGAATGATCTCGGTCCGCAGCGGGCACCCGGAGGTGGTCAGGTAGATCTCGATGTGCACATCACCGCTGTCGGCGATGGCGATGGACTTGACCATCCCCAACTCGGTGATCGGTTTGCGGATCTCCGGGTCGTCGACCTTCGCGAGCGCCGCCCGCACATCCGCTTCCGTAATCACTGCCATACGCCCGATGTTATCCCCCCAGCGATAACGAGCCATTCGGGGATTCGAAGACGGTCCCGAGACTTCAGCGGGTACCCGCCCGGTTCTGCTCGACCGCCGCCACGAAATCCGGGTGTGCGGAAACGATCAGCTGGTCGGCTGTGTCGTTCATCCACACATCGGCGAAATACCCGGATCGGCTCCAGGCCAGCACCGCCGACAACAACGCGATCGGCATGCACCCAGGGATCACTGCCAATCCCAGCGGTATATAGAACTGCGTGAGCTCGAGTTGTGTGGCCGTGAGAAGGGCGACGATCGTCAGCCCTACCGCGAGCAGCGACAGCGCCGCGATCCACCGGAACCGCCGGACCTCGGCCAGGCAGTATTCGCAGGCCGGACACTGGAACCTGACGCGCGCCTCGGCACTACTCCATCGGCTGGGCGGCATCGAGCTCAGTAGGACCCGCACTGTCGGCATCTCCGAATTCGGCCCGCTGGAATTCACCACGAAGTCACGGCGGTCCACAGCAGGCAGGCCGTGCTCGCTGCACAGCTCGGGCATCGACTCGGTCAGGACCAGCTCCATCGGCGTCGCCGCGTAAATCGGTAGCCAGTCCGGATTGACCTCGGTGTCGAACACCACTTGCTCGCGGGTCACCCCCGCCCCCGCGAGACCGTCATTGCAGCCACCCCCGCTGCTGGCGTCCGTGGAAATACATTCGTCCCCCTGTCAGCGGCGACGCTAGTGGATCCGGGGGAGGTCTTGCGGCTTGGGGGCGAGGCCGCTGGAGTACGAACCCGACCAGGCCATCACGTTGGCGACGTAGGCCATCGAGTTGTTGTAGCGCAGGATCGCCTTCGACTGCTGGGAGAGATCGCGCATGTTCAGGCCGCCGTCGCACAGGTAGCGGCCCGCGGTGAGGGCCGCGTCGAAGAGGTTCTGGGGGTCGGCGATGCCGTCGGCGTTGCCGTCGGCGGCGTAGCGGTGCCAGGTTTCGGGCAGGAACTGCATCGGGCCGATGGCGCGGTCGTAGCCGCCGAGGCCGTCGAGCTCGCCGTCGTCGCTGTCGTGGATGACATTGTTGCCAGAGAGGCTGCCGTCGAGGACTGGTCCGTAGACCGCCTTGATCGGATTGCCCTGCGCGTCGGCTTTGCCGTAGGCGTGGGTGGATTCGACGCGGCCGATGCCCGCCAGCAGCGACCAGGACATTCCGCAGTGCGGATTCTCCACGGCCAGTTGCTGTTCGGCGGTCTGATAGGCGGCCACGGCGATGCCGGGAATGCCGAGCGGACCCGCGGGCATATCGGCGGACGAGCGATCACCCGACAGCGCAACGGTTTTCACGACCGGCGTGGCCGAGGCCGACTGGCGCGCTTCCGCGTGTACGACCTCGGCGAAATCGGCCTGCGGCGCCGCGACCAGCTCGGCCGTCGCCTCCGGCTCGGCGCCGGGCAGCAGGTCGTGCTCGACAGCTGCGTTGGTTGCTGTGGTCGCCTCGGTGGCGGCCGCGGTAACGGCTACCAATCCGGCGGGGACCAAACCGGTCAATGCGATGAGCGAGCTACGCCGAACCGTCGTAGCAGGCTGTTTCCGATGACGACCCACTGTGTGGTGCCCTCCTCAACCGTGTTGGATGAGAAGAGATTACCGCACCCGAGACCTTTTTGTTACCCCTCTGTGATCTGAGTTTCGGTTTGATTTCTACGGAGCCGGTGCGGGGGCGGGCGGCAGCGGGATGACGATGCCGAACGGCAGCGTGATGCCGGGTTGCTGGGTCGGCGCCACCGGTGCGGGCTCGGCGGGTGCGGGTTCCTCGGCGGGCGCGACACCTGGTTCCGGTGTCTTCTCCGGCGTGACGGGTGCGGGCTTCTCGGTGGGCTCGGCGGCGGCCGGGGCGCACGCGGCGGGTTCGACCACCGGCTGCTCGGGCACGGCCGGATCCTTGGGCGCCGCGGCGCCGTAGGTCTGCTGGGCCGGCTTGTCGACGGGCCGCGGTGCGGGTTCGAGCGGGTTCGGCATCTGCGCGGGCACCGGCTCGCTCACACAGGTTTCGGGCGGCGCGACCGGCGCCGGGCAGAAGATGCCACACGGGATCGGCGGCAGACCGGGCAGCGTGATCATCACCTGGGTCGGCGTGGTGACCTTCGGCGTGGTCGGGGTGGTCGGCGTGGGCGTGGTGGAGGGGGTGTTGGTCGACGCGGCCAGCACATTGGGCGCCACCAGCGGACCACTGCCCGGCGGGATGATCTCCGGCGAGATGGCCACCTGGCTCGGTGCGCCGCCGGTGCGATACGCCGCCGACCAGCTCAGCACATTGGCCGCGTAGGACATGGAGTTGTTGTAGCGCAGTACCGCTCGCAGTTCCTGGGCGGCCTCGCGCAGGTTCATGCCACCCGAGCAGAGGTACTTGCCCGCGGCCAGGGCGGCGTCGAAGACATTGTGCGGGTCCGAGGCGCCGTCGCCGTTGCCGTCGGCGGCGTAGTGCACCCAGGTGCTCGGCAGGAACTGCATGGGACCCATCGCCCGCACGAATCCGCCGTCGGCTTCCTTGATGATCTCGTTGCCGGGCAACGTGCCGTCGAGGGCGGGCCCGAAGATCGGCGTCGTGGTCGTGCCCGCGGGGTCGGTGCGGCCGCTGCTGGCGTGCCCGGATTCGATCCGGCCGATACCCGCGAGCAGGTTCCAGGTGAGCCCGCAGCCCGGCTGCGCCGATTCCAGGGCCAGTTCGGCATTGCGGTAGGCGGCGAGCACGATCTCCGGGATGCCGAGTGCGCCGCTGCCGATGGGTAGCGAAATGCTCTGTAGCGGAACGGTCCCCGCGAAGGGCGCGGCGCTGTTGGCGTTCGGCGAGAGGGCACGCAACCTGCGGGGTGCCTCCTGCGCGATCGGTAGCAGGCCGACGACCTCGGACGGATCGACTTCGGGCGTGTCCTCGGCCGTGCTCGCGGTGGCGGCCAGCAGGGCCTCCGGTGCGGTCGGCGCGGTGCTCGAGTCGCTGGTGTTCACCCCCGATCCCGAGGCGACGAGACCTGCGACTACAAGGGCCGACATCGTTATCGGAGCTGAGATTCGCACGGCCACACCCTTTTCGTCGAAAAGCAGCGAGCCGCAGAGTCCCCCTCCGGCCCGCCCGGAACAACGTGATCCAGGTTACCTACCGGTCAGGAAGTTGTTGAGCATTTCCGGTCATACGTCTGGAGCACCAGGCGAAATCGGGGCGGAAGAGGGCGTTTGACCGGAGGTTTTCTTGCGGACCGCTTTCCGCTTTTTGTCCGTCTTCGGCGCGCCGTCGGGCGTGGTGACCGCGTCGATGCGGTCGAGCATGTCTTTGATCTCCTCCAGTTCCCGGCGCAGGTAGTCGCGGGTGGCGACCTCGCCGACCGCGAGGCGCAGCGAGGCGAGCTCGCGGGCGAGGAACTCGGTATCGGCCTTGGTCTGCGCGGCCCTGGTCCGGTCCTCTTCGAGGGAGACCTTGTCCCTGTTGTCCTGGCGGTTCTGCGCCAGCAGGATCAGCGGCGCCGCATAGGCGGCCTGGGTGGAAAAGGCCAGGTTGAGCAGGATGAACGGGTACGGATCCCAGCGCAGCCACACCACGAACACATTGAGCACGATCCACACGATGACGATCAGCGTCTGGATCGCCAGATAGCGTCCGGTGCCGAGGAACCGCGCGACCCGCTCGCTGCTGCGGGCGAACGCGTCGGAGTCCCAGTCGAAACTGAACCGCGACCCGACCGGGGTCTCCAGTCGCTGCCTGGCCGGATTCTTCTCACTCACGCCGAACTCCCGTGCACCAGACTCTCATCCACCCGGCCGAGCGCCGGTGGTTCCTCTTCCCGCCAGTCCTCTGGCAGCAGATGGTCGAGGACATCGTCGACGGTCACCGCGCCGAGCAGGTGATTCTCCGCGTCGACCACCGGCCCGCACACCAGGTTGTAGGTGGCGAAATAGCGGGTCACCGCCGAGAGCGGCAGATCGGGTGACAGCGGCGCCAGATCACTGTCGACGATCCCGCCCACCAGATGCGCGGGCGGTTCCCGCAGCAACTGCTGAATGTGCACGCAGCCCAGGTAGCGGCCGGTCGGGGTGGCCGTCGGCGGTCGCACGACGAAGGCCATCGAGGCCAGCGCGGGCGTGAGGTCGGGGTCGCGGACCCGAGCCAGCGCCTCGGCCACCGTTGTCGCGGGCCCGAGGACGATCGGTTTCGGCGTCATCAGACCGCCCGCGGTGTCGGGGGAGTGCGCGAGCAATCGGCGCACCGGCTCGGATTCCTCGGGATCCATCAGGGCCAGCAGCGATTCGGCTTCGCTCTCCGGCAGCTCGCCGAGCAGGTCGGCGGCGTCGTCGGGGTCCATCGCCTCGAGCACGTCGGCGGCGCGGCGCACCTCGAGATGGCCGAGCAGGTCCACTTGGTCGTCGTCGGGCAGTTCCTGGACCACGTCGGCGAGGCGTTCGTCGTCGAGGGCGATCGCCACCTCGATGCGACGTTTCTCCGGCAGCTCACGCAACCGATGCGCGACATCGGCCGCGCGCAGCCCCTCGAACTGGGTGAGCAGGGTCGTCACGTCCTGGCCCGGCCGGTCCACCTCGGCCGGGGTGAGCCCGTCGACCTGCGACCACTCCACGACGTGCACCGCGCGCCTGCGCCCGATCCGCCGATGCCCGCGCACCGCGACCCGGCTGACGATCCAATCCCGTGTCCTGGTCTGCTCCATCCCCAGATCGGCGACGAGCACATCGACGTCGGCCAGATCCGGCAGATCGGGGTCGTTCACCCGCACCTGCGAATCCACGATCTGCGCCAGGGCGAGGAGTTCACCCACGCGCTGGGCGAACCGGCGCAGGCTCACAGTCCCGGTATTGAGCGTGACCATGCCGGGTTCGATCGCGGTGACTCGCAGCATCGGCACGAAAATTCGTCGCCGGGTGAGCAATTCGACGACGAGCCCGTGCACGCGCGGCGGCTGGCGCCCGTGCCGGACGGCGACGACCACGTCGCGGACCCGGCCGATAGACTCCCCGTCCGGACCCAGCACCGTCAGGCCGGCGAGCCGGGCGACATACACCCTGGTGGTTGCCATGACCATCAGGTTATCGGTCGGGTACGGCCGCATCAGTCAGGAGGCGCTCCTCATGAAGCCACGTCGTTCGGTGCTCGCTGTACCGGGAAGCAATCCGAAGATGATCGCCAAGGCGAAGACTCTGCCGGTGGACGAGGTGTTCCTCGATCTGGAGGACGCGGTCGCCCCCGGCGCCAAGGCCGCCGCGCGGGCGAACATCGTCGCCGCGCTGAACGAACCCGGCTGGGGTGCGCAGTTGCGGGTGGTCCGGGTCAACGACTGGTCCACCGAATGGACCTTCGCCGATGTGATCAGCGTGGTCGAGGGCGCGGGCAGCTGGCTCGACGCGATCCTGCTGCCCAAGGTCACCGATGCGGGTCAGGTGCAGGCCCTCGATCTGCTGCTGACCCAGCTGGAGAAGGCCGGCGGCCTCGAGGTCGGGCGGATCGGCATCGAACCGCAGATCGAGAACGCGCTCGGCCTGCGCAATATCGATGCGATCGCCACCGCGAGCCCGCGCGTGCAGACGCTGGTGTTCGGGCCCGCCGATTTCATGGCCAGCATCAATATGCGCACGCTGGTGGTCGGCGAGCAGCCGGAGGGTTACGACGTCGGCGACGCCTACCACCACATCCTGATGACGATCCTGCTCGCCGCCCGAGCACACGGTTTGCAGGCGATCGACGGCCCCTACCTGCAGATTCGCGATATCGACGGTTTCCGCCGGGCCGCGGGCCGTACGGCCGCACTGGGTTTCGACGGCAAGTGGGTGCTCCATCCCGGCCAGGTGGACGCGGCCAACGAGATCTTCAGCCCACGCCAAGCCGACTACGACCGCGCCGAATTGATCCTGGAGACCTACGCCTTCCACACCTCCGAGGCAGGTGGCGCGCGCGGAGCTGTCATGTTGGGAGATGAGATGATCGACGAAGCAAGCGCCAAAATGGCTCAGGTGGTAGCGGATAAGGGTCGAGCGGCCGGGATGACGCGTTTCATCGCGGCGCAGCCGGTCCAGGAATAGCAGAATAGGACTATGACGAATCCCTTGGGCAACTCGAATCGCGGGCGGCAGGCGTTGCCGACGCCGCCGTCGGGCTGGCCGGTCGGCTCCTATCCCACCTACGCCGAGGCGCAGCGTGCGGTCGACTACCTGGCCGACGGGCAGTTCCCGGTGCAGGACGTGACCATCGTCGGTGTCGATCTGATGCAGGTCGAGCGGGTGCTCTACCGGCTGACGTGGGGCAAGGTCATCGGCGGCGGCGTGGTGTCGGGTGCGTGGCTTGGCCTGTTCCTCGGTCTACTGCTGAGCCTGTTCACCACCACCGGTGGCGCGCTCGGACCCCTTGTCGTCGGTCTGCTCGGCGGCATCGTCTTCGGCGTCATCACCACCTCGATCCCGTACGCGGCGACCAAGGGTCAGCGCGATTTCGCCTCGACCATGCAGTTGGTGGCGGGGCGCTACGACGTGCTGTGCGATCCGAAGTCCGCCGAACAAGCCCGCGACATGCTGGCCCGATTGGCCCTGTAGCGCAATGGATGTAGAGAACACGGTCCGCACCGCGGTGCTGGATCACTTCGAAGTCGAGCGCGCACAGGTCGACTCGGCCTCGGTGACCTTCCTCGGGCTCGAACCCGTGGAGATCCTGCGTATTCCGGGCGACGGCGCGGTCCACTACGCGACGCTGGGCGGTTCACGTCATCCGATGGGTGATCCGACCGATCTGCTGGCCGATCCGGTGCGCGGACCGCGCGCCGAACTGATCCTGACGCTGTTGATGAGCGCCGACCCGCAGGTCGGGGTGGCCAAGTCCCTCGGTGTCCTGGTCGCCTCGCCGTCGGTGGAAGGTGTTGTGCTGCAAGCCGACGCGCTACTCGATCTCGGCGAACCGCTGTGGCGCAACGCGAAGTTCACCGCGGTGGTACTAGGCGAGAGCGACATCCCCGCGATCCCGCTGCCCGATCCCGCCGACCCGGTGCGCTACCTCACTGTCACCCCGGTCACCGCGACCGAGGCCGCCTGGGTGCGGGTCCGCGGTGCGCAGGCGCTACGCGACGCGTGGGCCGAGGCCGGCATCGACGTGCGTGACCCCGAACGTGGCGCGGTGAACCTCTAGAGCCACTTGTTTCGGCGGAAACTGCGGAACAACAGCGCGCACAGCCCTCCCATGAGCATCAGCACGGCGGGATAGGCCCACACCTGGTGCAGCTCCCACATGTGGTCGAAGTTCATGCCGTAGACGCCCGCGATCATCGTCGGCACCGCCGCCATCGCGGCGTAGGCCGAGATCTTGCGCATGTCGGTGTTCTGCTGGACGCTGATCTTGGCCAGGGCCGCGTTGACCAGCGCGTTGAGCGATTCGTCGAAGTAGGTGATGTGCTCGGAGACGCTGGTGTGGTGATCGGCGACGTCGCGCAGGTAGCGACGAATCTCCTTGGGTAGCGGCAGCTCCTGGTTGTGGACCAGTTGCTGCAGCGGCAAGCCGAGTGGCCCGACGGCCCGCCGCAGTTCGACGACTTCACGTTTGAGCTGATAGATCGCCCCGATGCCGATCTTCGACGTGGGCGTGAACACGGCCTCTTCCATCTCGTCGATGTCCTCTTCCACCGATTCCGACACCTCGACGTAGGAGTCGACCACGTGGTCGGCCACCGCGTGCAGCACCGCGCACGGACCCAGCCTCAGCTGATCGGGATTGCCCTCGAGTTCCCGGCGCACCCCCGCGAGGCCGGTGTGTTCGCCGTGGCGCACGGTGATCGCGAAATGCGGGCCGGTGAAGACCATGATGTCGCCGGTCTCGACGATCTCGCTGATGGCGTGGATATCGTGCTCGACGTAGCTGACGGTGCGCATGACCAGGAACAGGGTGTTGTCGTAGCGCTCCAGCTTGGGGCGCTGGCGGCCCTGCACGGCGTCTTCCACCGCGAGCGGGTGCAGGTCGAAGATCCGGGCGATCTCGTTCATCTGCGACTCGTCGGGATCGTGCAGGCCCACCCAGACGAAGCCGGATTCGGTCTTGCTCGCCTCGCCCAATGCCTGCTGCGGGGTGAAATGTCCCGGCGTGCGTACGCCGTCGACGTAGACGCCGCAGTCGACGATGGCGCGCGCGGTCGGCACCGGGATCCGCGGTCGCGGATGCGTGGCCCGGCCCGGGCCACGAAACGACGGCATCGGCGGTAGGGAGGGCACCAGCGCGATCCTACGGCCACCACCCGTCTCGGCGGACGAGCGCGCGCAGGCCGAGACCGCACTGTAAGACTGAGGGTGTGCGCATCGACCTGCATACCCATTCCACCGCCTCCGACGGCACCGATACCCCGGCCGAACTGGTGCGGCATGCCGCGGCGGCCGGTCTCGACGTCGTCGCGATCACCGACCACGACACCACCGCCGGCTGGGCCGAGGCAGAGGCCGCCCGCCCGCCCGGGCTCACGTTGGTGCGTGGCATGGAGATGTCGTGCACGGGCATGGGGGAGGACGGACACCCGGTGCCGGTGCACCTGCTGGCGTATCTGTTCGACCCCACCGACCGTGGGTTCGCCACCGAACGTGAGCGGTTGCGCGGCGAGCGGGTGGCCAGGGTGCGGGCGATGGCCGACAAGATGGCGGCCGACGGACTGCCGATCGATCCCGACGCGGTGATGGCGAGCGCCGGTCCCGCCGTCGGCAGGCCGCATCTGGCGCAGGCGCTGGTCGCGGCCGGAGTCGTCGAGAGCGTGAACGCCGCGTTCACCGAGCTACTGGCCCCGCACGGGCCGTACTACGCCGAGAAGGCCGACACCCCGCTGACCCGGGCGGTGCAGTTGATCGCGGCCGCCGGCGGGGTCAGTGTGATCGCCCATGCCCGCGCGCGCACGCGGGGCAGGCTGCTCGCGCTCGACGAGATCAGGGCGCTGGCCGAGCTCGGCCTCGGCGGGCTCGAGATCGACCACCCGGATCACAACGCCGCCGATCGCCTTGTGCTGACCGGACTCTCGCGGGAATTGGGTCTGGTCCGAACCGGCTCGTCGGACTATCACGGCAGCAACAAGACCATCGAGATCGGCGCGTGCGCCACCGATCCCGAGCAGTACGAAGCGCTCATCGACAAGGCGAGCGGGACGCCGGTGATCGCCCCGTGACGCTGGTGCGCACGGTCAGCGGCGTCGTCGCGGGCGGGGTGCTCGTGCTGTTGTGCGTGGTCATCGGCGCGGCCGTGATCGGCGCGCGCCGCGACTTTCCCGGGCCGGGCGCCGAATCGCTGACTTGGCATTTCGTGGCCGCTGTGGTGGTGGTCGTGACCCAGGGCTTCGCCGATCGGCGTCGCGGGATGCCGGCATTGCTGGGATCCGCGGCGGTCTTGGTCACGGCCGGCGTATTGCTTTGGACACAATGGTGGGGTTGACGGACGCGTAATGGTTGCGGGCGGGTGAACTGTGCCCGAATATTTCTCTTGTGACCAGCATCGAAACGGACGTCTTGATCCTCGGCGGTGGACCCGCCGGGCTCTGGGCCGCCGTCGCTGCCGCGGCGACGGGTGCGCGGGTGGTTCTGGTCGACAAGAGCCGCTGCGGTTCCAGCGGTCCCACCGTGTACGGCACCACCGTGCTCTGGGACATTCCGCCCGGTCCCGGCCGTGCCGAGGCGGTCGAGAAGGTGTTCGTGGCCGGCGGCGGTCTCGGTGACCGGGCCTGGCTGCACCGCGTCGTCGACGAGACCCACCGGCGATTGCAGACCTGGTCGGGCACCCGCCACCGCGTGCCCGACCCGAACGGCGACCCGGCCCACGTGCACTTCGACGGCGCGAGCTATCTGCGCAGACTTCGTCGCGGCGCGCTGGAGGCGGGCGTGCGCATCCTCGATCATCATCCGGCGCTGCAACTGCTCGTCGATCCGGCGGGCACGGTGGTCGGGGCCGCCGGGGTTCAGCGCCACAACAAGTTTCGGCCGTGGGCCATCCGGGCGGGCGCGGTCGTGGTCGCCACCGGTGGCTGTGCCTTCCTGTCCGGCGGTGCGGGCACCGAGGTGAGCACCGGCGAGGGCCTGCTGATGGCGGCCGAGGCCGGTGCCGAACTGTGCGGGATGGAATTCTCCAGCGCCTACGGACTGGCACCGGTGCTCTCCCGAGTACATCCGCATCCGGCGGTCGCGCCCGGTCTGTCGGTGCATTTCGCGGCCCTCTACGACGAAGCGGGCGCCGAACTGCCCGACCGGTATCCGGCGGCGCTCACCGCCATCGCCGACGGCAGGCGGGTCTTCGCCGCCCTGAACGAGGTGCCCGACACCGTCCGGCACTGGCTGAGCAGACACGGCGCGGTCGATGCCACGGGACGGGTTCCCGTCCGGGCGGTGCTGGAGGGAACCATCCGTGGCGCGGGCGGACTCGCTCTCGCCGACACCGATTGCTCGACGACGATCCGTGGCCTGTTCGGTGCGGGCGATGTGACGGGCAGACAGGTGGTCACCGGGGCGGCGGGCGCCGCAGGCGGTCTCAACGGTGCGTGGGCACTGGCCTCTGGCACCTGGGCGGGGCAGGGTGCCGCCGCGTTCGCGGTCGCCAACGAACGGGCCAGCAGCGCGCGCCCCGTGCCCGGCGCGGGCCTAGGCCCCCATGCCCACATCGATCCGCGTTCGGTGGTCGGCCTGGTGCAGGAACACACGCTGCCGCTGCGCCGCAGCTACCGGCGCAGCGCGGGCAGCCTCGCCGACAGCATCGCCGAACTGGACGCCATGTGGCCCGGCGCCCAGTTCGAACTCGGCGGCCTCGGCGTCGGGCAGCTGCGCGCACGCCAGGCGGCTGCCCTGCTCGCGGTCGCCCGGTGGGCGGGCTACAGCGCGCTCGTGCGTGCCGAGAGCCGCGGTATCCACCGGCGCATCGACCATCCCGACGCGCGCCCGGACTGGCTGGTCCGGCTGCGCTGTGGTGGGCTCGACGACGTGTGGGTGCGTCGCGAGGAATGGCCGGACCCACTCGGCGGCGAGCTCACCGCGGCCACCCCCGCCACGGTGTGAAAGTTCACCGGATGTTCCCGCTGCGCTGCGAGTTTTCGCTTACGCCACGGCAATTCGACACGGCTACGCTCGACACATGACGCGGTTTGGCAATCGACGCACCATGCTGGCAGAATGTTGCGGATTCCCTTCCCTTGCCACCGCCGGGATCGGGGACATCGGCGACCTTCCGCCGTGCGACGCACCGTCGCAGCGTCGGTCGACCCTGCTCGCCCGGACACACCCGTCCGGTTCCGCTCGGCGGATCAGTGCCGCGCCACGCGTACCGGTAGCCACCGCGAAACGCGTGCGGTCGCGCACCCGAAGAGCGTTGTAGCGATCCAGCGCCGTAGAAATCCGGCGCCCCAGAAATTCGTAGTTCCGATATACCCGGCGGTAACCGTCCCCCGGTTGAGCCCGACTCGAGCAGGAGTGAAATCGTGTCACCTGTGACTGACGCACCGAATGCCACCGCGGCGCCCAAGGCCGATGACGCAGCGAGCCTCGCTGCCATCACCAACGACGAGATCTTCGCGGGCCACCTCGGCGGCAAGCTGTCGGTCGAGCTGAGCGCCCCCCTCGAGACCCAGCGCGATCTGTCCATCGCCTACACCCCCGGTGTCGCCCAGGTCAGCCGTGCGATCGCCGAGGACGCCGCGCTCACCAAGACCTACACCTGGACCGACCGCCTCGTGGTCGTGGTCAGCGACGGCACCGCCGTGCTCGGCCTCGGCGACATCGGCCCGCGCGCCTCGCTGCCCGTGATGGAGGGCAAGGCCGCGCTGTTCAAGAAGTTCGCGGGCCTGAACTCGATCCCGCTGGTGCTCGACACCACCGACCCCGACGAGATCGTCCAGACGCTGATCCACCTGCGTCCGAGCTTCGGCGCGGTGAACCTGGAAGACATCTCCGCCCCCCGCTGCTTCGAGATCGAGCGCCGCGTCATCGAGGCGCTCGACTGCCCGGTCATGCACGACGACCAGCACGGCACCGCCATCGTGGTGCTGGCCGCCCTCAAGGGCGCGGCCGCGGTGCAGGGCCGTGACATGTCGGCGCTCAAGGTCGTCGTCTCCGGTGCCGGTGCGGCCGGTGTGGCCTGTGCGAACATCCTGATCGCCGCCGGTGTCCCCGACGTGGTCGCGCTCGACTCCAAGGGCATCGTCAGCGCCGGTCGCGACGGCCTCAACGGTGTGAAGGCCGACCTGGCCGCCCGCTCCAACCCGCGTGGCCTGACCGGTGGCCCGGCCGACGCGCTGGCCGGTGCCGATGTGTTCCTCGGCCTGTCCGCGGGCACCATCCCCGAGGAGCTCATCGCCTCGATGGCGCCGGAGGCGATCGTGTTCGCCATGTCCAACCCGGATCCGGAGATCCACCCCGACGTGGCCGCCAAGTACGTGGCGATCGTGGCGACGGGCCGCAGCGACTTCCCGAACCAGATCAACAATGTGCTCGCCTTCCCCGGCGTGTTCAAGGGTGCGCTCGATGCCGGTGCCCGCCGGATCACCGAGGGCATGAAGGTCGCCGCCGCGAACGCCATCTTCGGTGTCGTCGCCGACGAGCTCGCCGTCGACAAGATCATCCCGAGCCCGCTCGACCCGCGCGTCGCTCCGGCTGTGGCCGAGGCCGTCGCGGAAGCCGCGCGCGCCGAGGGTGTCGCCTAGTAATTCTCCGCTAACAGCGCCTCGTTCCCATCGGAACGGGGCGCTGTCGCGTTGCCGACCACCCGCAGGCGTTACTCGGTGACGACCGATATTCGGGGGTCGGCCTCCGCGCGCGTGAGGCGGCCGGTGCCCGGCGTGCCCGCCCACACCGCCACCGCGAGCAGCCCATCGAGCACCAGCGCCAGCACCGCGACCAGCAGCGCACCGACCAGCACCAGGTCGTATCGGTAGAGCCCGATCCCGTCGAAGATGTAGCGGCCGAGCCCACCGAGGTTGACGTAGGCCGCGATGGTCGCCGTGGCGACAACCTGCAAAGTGGCGCTGCGCAAGCCGCCGAGCAGCACCGGCAGCGCATTGGGCACCTCGACCCGGAACAGGATCTGGCTCTCGGTCATCCCCATCGCCCGCGACGCGTCGACCACATCGGCGGGTACATTCGCGATCCCGGCGTACGCGCCCGCCAGCAGCGGCGGGATGCCGACGGTGATCAGGGCCAGCAGCGGCGGGATCAGCCCGAGCCCGAGTCCGAGCACCAGAAAGGTGAGCAGCCCCAGCGTCGGCAGCGCCCGCATGGCGTTGGCGAAGCCGACCATCACCGCGCTGCCGCGGCGCGTGTGCCCGATGAGCAGCCCGAGCGGCACCGCGATCACCGCCGACGACGCCACCGCCAGGAAGCTGTACCAGAGATGTTGCAGCAGCCGATGTTCGATGCCGGTGGGACCACCCCAGTTGGCACCGTCGCTGAGGTAGTTCCAGGCTTCGACGAACAGGTTCACGACCGCGCCCCCTTCACCCGCGCGTCGGCACGGGTCCACGGGGTCGCGAGGGTGCCGAGCAGGAACACCAGTCGATCGAAGATCAGCGCCAGCACCAGGGTGACGATGATGCCCGCGATGATCTGGTCGGGATAATCACGCTGATAGCCCTGGGTGAACAGCTTCCCGAGCCCGCCGACTCCGATCAGCGCGCCGACCGACACCATCGCGATATTGGTGACCACCACCACGCGCAGCGAGGCGGTGAAAACCGGCAGCGCCAGCGGCATGTCGACGGTGACGGTACGTCGTAACCGCCCGAATCCGACCGCGTCGGCGGCATCGATCACGCCGGCCGGCACCGTATCCAGCGCCATCGGCACCGCGGTCAGCAGCAGCGCGGTCGAATACACGGTGAGCGCGATGATCACATTGAGTGGGTCGATCATCGAGATGCCGATCAGCGGCGGAATGATCACGAACAGCGCGAGCGACGGAATGGTGTAGGCCAGGCTCGACATCGTGGTGGTGATCCGCCGGGCCCAGCGGTTTCCGCGCGCCAGCGCACCGACCGGGACCGCGATCACCAGGCCGAGCAGCAGAGGAACCAGCGCGAGCACCAGGTGGGTGCGGGTGATCGCCATGATGTCGGCGAAATTGTCGATCAGATATCTCACGACGCGCCCTGGACGAAGAACTCCTGATTGCGTTCGGCGTCTTCGGTTGCCCGCTGTGCGGCGAGTTGGGTCAGCACGTCGGTGGCGAGCAGTCCGCCGCGCACGGCACCCGCCTCGTCGACGGCGACACCGACGCCAGAGGGTGAGGAGATGGCCGCGTCCAGTGCCTGCCGGAGGTCGCCGTCCGGGGTGAACAGCGAACCACCGGCGGAAACGCTGGAGTCCAAGGGTTTTCCCGCACGCACCCGCTCCACGCCGGTGACGTCGATCCAGCCGCCCGGCTTGCCGAGGGTGTCGACGACCAGCGCCCATTCGCCTTGGGCGAGCCGCAATCCGGCGATGTCGTCCGGCTCGATCGTCCGAATCGGTGCCAGCGCAACAGCTTCGGCACTACGGAACGACAGCCCTCGATAGCCGCGATCCCTTCCGACGAACCCGGCGACGAAATCCGTTGCGGGCTGGGCCAGTACGTGTTCCGGGGTGTCGTATTGCTGCAACACCCCGCCGCGCCCGAACACCGCGATCTTGTCGCCGAGGGTGATCGCCTCGTCGATATCGTGGGTCACGAACACGATCGTCTTGTTCAGCTCCGCTTGCAGCCGCTGCATCTCCGATTGCAGTTCGGCGCGCACCACCGGGTCGACCGCGCTGAACGGCTCGTCCATCAGCAGCACGGGCGGGTCCGCGGCCAGCGCCCGCGCCACCCCGACCCGCTGCTGCTGACCACCCGAGAGTTGCGCCGGATACCGCTGCGCCAGACCGCGATCCAGCCCGACCCGGTCCATGACCTCCAGCGCGGCCGCGCGGGCGGCCTTGCGTGATTGCCCGAGCAGGATCGGCACGGTCGCCACATTGTCGACCACCTTGCGGTTGGGCAGCAGCCCGCCGCTCTGGATCACGTAGCCGATGCCCAGGCGCAGTTTCACCGGATCGACCGTGGCGATGTCGCGTCCGTCGATGGTGATGGTGCCCGCGGTGGGGTCGACCATCCGATTGATCATCCGCATCGAGGTGGTCTTGCCGCAGCCGGACGGCCCGACGAACACGGTGAACGATCCCGAGTCGATGTGCAGGTTCAGATCGCGCACCGCGTGTGTGCCGTTCGGATAGGTCTTGTCGATACCGCGGAATACGATGTCGGACACTGTGTTTCTCCTCGAGGCGGAGGTACGCCTAACCGATGGGGGAGTTCAAACCCTGCGCGGTGATCCAGGCGAGCGCGGCGGCCTTCGGTTCGATCTTGCTCTCGCCCGAGACGGCTGTGTTCAGCGAGATCAGTTCGGTGGTGGTCAGTTTGGCCGATACCGCGTCGAGCACGGCGACGGCCTTGTCGGTCTTCTTCGCGGCGTTGAACAGCGGCACCACGTTCTGCGCCGCGAAATTGTGTTCGGGATCGGCGAGCACGACCAGGTCGTTCTGGGCGATCGCCGGCGAGGTGGTGAAGATGTCGGCCGCGTTCACCTGGCCCTCGACCAGCGCGCGCACCGTCGCGGGGCCACCGCCGTCGGCGATCGGCACGAAATCGGCGTCGCTGATATCGAGGCCGTAGGTCTTCTTCAACCCGGGCAGACCGCCGGGGCGCTGCGCGAATTCGGCCATGCCGCCGAACTTCACCTCGGCCGAGTGCGGCGCGAGATCGGCGATGGTCTTCAAGCCCCATTTGTCGGCCGTCGCGCGGGTGACGACCACCGCGTCGGAATCCTCGCCGGGGGCGGGTGTCGCGATGGCGAGATCGTCGCCGAGTGCCTTGGCGAGTGCGGCGTTCACCTCGGGCGCGGCGGTGGCCGTGGCGTCTTTGTCGAGGTATTGCAGCAGGTTGCCGGTGTATTCCGGGATCAGCGAGATCGCGCATTGGCGCAGCGCGGGAATGTAGGCCTCGCGAGAGCCGATATCGAACTTGGTGTCGACCTTGAAGCCGTTGATCCGCAGCACCTCGGTGTAGATGTTGGCCACGGTCTCGGACTCGGGGAAGTTGGCCGACCCGACGATCAACGCGTCGCTCGCGCAATCACCCTTGGCGGCAAGCGGATCGCTGTTGCCACAGGCGGCGACGATCATGGCGGCGGCCAGCGCCACCGCGGCAACCAGTACCCGGCCCGCCCGCACGGCGAGGCGGCGTGCCGGTCGACGTTGTCCTGGTGAGGAGGAGGCGAAGGCTGTTTTCACTGGTGTCCTTCCGGCAAAGGCGGGCAGTGCGCTGTGCGTGCGACCCGGGGGCCACAGGTACATTCTGGTAGTTCATACTGCCCGCCGTCGGGCCGAATTGCGCGGGTTGACGGCAAATACAGAAAGTTGGTGTCGCCGGATGCACTCGGTCGCCGTGCGTCGATCCGCCGCCGCGATCCTGGTCGCAGCCTGCGCTTTCACCACCATTTCCTGTGCCTCCGACGACGCGAAGACGGTGGTCGCGGTCGGCGCGGATTCGTCGACGGAATCGGTTCTGCTCGCCGAGATCTATTCCCAAGCACTGGAACGCGCGGGCACCGAATCCACTGTCGTCACCGGATTGACGACCCCCCTCGCCGATCTCGACGCAGGCCGCATCGCGGTCCTGCCCGCCCGCAACGGCGCCCTCCTCGACCGCTGGAACCCGACCTCGCCCGCGCGTAAACCCGACGCGGTCGCCGCCGCGGTCAACGCCGCACTCCCACAAGGCCTTTCGGTGACCGACGCCGCGGACGGCACCGATCTGCGCCCCCGCGACGCCCTTCCCGACCCCGACTACACCCTCCGCGCCCAGAACGTCCTCGCCCTCTACCGCACCGGCATCTTCGACCGCCGAGAGCTGAAAAAGCTCAACTACGTAGCAGGCGAACTGACCACCGAGGGCCTGATGGAGTCGATCAACCAGATCGAAACCGGCACCCGCCCCGCCGACGCGGCCAGATCCTGGCTGGACGCCCACAGCCTGTAGGTCGGGCCCCCACAGAACACGCGGCAGGTCAGGAAGCAGTGCTGGACCAAGCGGCCTGGGCTCGGCCGATCCGCAGGATGACCGCGATCAGGCACGCCGCGGCGACGGTGAACAGCAGTGCCGACGCCGACCGGCTCGCACTGAAGATGAACAGGCCGTCGACTTCGGAGTCGCGCATTGTCTGAATGGTGTCGTGGTCGTCGGGCATGCGGAGCGAGACGACGCCTGCCCAGAAGGCGATCCAGGCGAGGACCCAGGTGAGCCACCAGGTCGCGATCAGTCCCTGGCTGCGGCGCCGCGGTGCCGACGCTGTGTCGACATCGTGGACGAACAGAGCGGGGAACCACAGCGAGACGATCGGAACCACCCAACCCCAGAACGCCCACGGGCGCGACAGATGGTGCGCGGCCGGGGCGAAATTGTCGGCGTTGGCCCGCGCACGCGACAGCCAGACGGTCACGACGATCCAAGCCACCAGCATCGCCAGGAACGACGTCAGCCACAGGGCCACCTCGATCGGGAACAGCGTGTCGCGCGCCCAGTTGTAGTCGGCGCTACCGATATCACCGTCGTAGCGTGCCGCGACAATTCGGTAACCGATCCACCGCAGAACCACGGCAGCCCACTGGACGACGACCACGATTGCCGCGAGCGCCACGAAGGCCGAACCCAGCCCCCGTACAGCACGGAAATTCCCGGCATGATGCTGCATTGTCTTGCTCCCCTCCAACATTCGCCTCTGACGGTAGCCGACTCGAGCATGTCGGGCAGGCCGTTGTTCGATGAGAACGGTCGTCCTGTCTCAGCGGATCCGGCCAGGAGCCGACGCGGCTAGGCTGACCGGCCGAAGGGTAGCGAGTTCAACGCTTGGGGAGTGAATAGCTGTGTGGACGAAAATATTTCGATGCATTCCGGTTCTGGCTCTACTGACATTGACCACGGTCGACGTCGTAGCACACGCCGAACCAGAACTGCCGCAACAGGACTCGGTGGTCGTGTCACTGCCGGAACCCTCTGGTTCGGAGGCGATCGGTGTGGTGGATCTGCGCTTGGTCGATACCTCGCGGCCCGATCCGTACAAGCCGACTGTGCCGCGCGAATTGATGGTCAGCGTCTGGTATCCCGCCGCCGATGTGACGGGAGCGCCCGCGCGGCCTTGGCTTTCTCCCGGTCTCACCCGCATCTATGCCGAGAGTCTTGCTCAGATCGGTGCGGCGTCGACGGAACGATTGACGGTCGCGCCCAGCCACGGTCACCTCGGCGCGCCCGCGGAGACCTCGCGTGGGCCTCGGCCGGTAGTTGTGTTCTCGCCGGGTCTCGGGATGCCGCGTGAGCTGAGTACAGCTCACGCCGAAGACCTCGCCAGCCACGGTTTCGTCGTAGTGACCCTGAGCCACACCTACGAATCATTGGCGACGGAATTCCCCGACGGGCGGATCGAACGCAGCGTGCTGCCGCCGACCACCGATCCCGGCGAAGTCGAGGCTCAGGGCACCAAGGCGACAGCGACGCGGGTAGCCGACACACGGTTCGTGCTCGACAGGCTCGCCGACATCACCGCGGGGAACAACCCGGATGCCGACCAGCACCCGCTCCCCGCGAACCTCGCCCGCGTGCTCGACGTATCGAAGGTGGGGATGTTCGGACATTCCCTCGGCGGCGCCACCGCGGCGCAAGCGATGCACGACGACCGCCGGATTGCCGCAGCGGCCAACCTCGATGGGCGCCTCTGGGGCTCGGTCGTCACCGACGGGCTGGACCGTCCCTTCCTGCTCATCAGCCGCGAGGGCCGCAACCGTGACAACGTCGCGAGCTGGAATCAGTTGTGGGCCACCAGCCACGGCCCGAAACTGAATTTCCAGCTCAACGGCGCACAACATCTGTCGTTCTGCGACACCCCGCTGATCGCCGCTCCACTTGTCGCCGCGGGCCTCGTCCCCGCCGCAGCCGCGTCACGGACGGTCGGCACCATCGATCCGCACAAGTCGCTCGACGTGCAACTCGACTACCTGCGCGGCTTCTTCGATACGACGCTGGGCCGATACGACGATCTCGCCCAGCTGCCTGCCACGTTGCTGAACCCGGAGATGGTGCTGGTCCCGTAGTCCTGGCAGGCAGGTCTTTCGGCGACCTCAGCGGGTCGGGGTGATGCGGATTTCGATGCCCTTCAGGGTGGCGTCTTCGATAGGAACGTCGGCGTTCGAGGGGATCGAGCACAGCATGTTGACGCCGCCTCGTGCGACGTCGATGGTCGCGGGAGTGAGGTCCTCGTTGTTGTTGCGGCGATCCTGGATGAATTTCGTGATCGTCAGACGCTGGTCGTCCGCGTCCTGATCGAGGTAGTCGCGGCAGGGGGTGGCGCCGCCGCGGTTGAGTGCTCGTTCCAGGTCGCCGCAGCTGGTGGTTGTGATGGCGACAGCCAGCAACGCGGTGGCTGCGGACCGGAATCGAAGTGCCCCCACGGTGATCCCCCAGATCGTCATGTTCGACTGCCGTAAGTCTACGGCGGTTCTGGCGGCATCGGCTGGTTTCAGCCTTGCCATGCTATGTTCCACTCCGTATATTCCTACTGGAATATTTGGTCTGGAACACAGAGCTGAGTGGAGGTGGCGGGGTGGGGCAGCCTGGGCGGAACGCGATGACGCCGTTGGCTATCGCGGTGCTCGCGTTGCTCGATGAGCGGCCGATGCATCCGTACGAGATGTATCAGCTGTTGATCGCTCGGCGGGAGGATCTGCTGGTCAAGGTGCGGCCGGGGTCGCTGTATCACGCGGTGTCCCGGCTGGCCGACGACGAGATGGTGGCGGCGGAAGGGGTCGGCCGGGCCGGGAATCGGCCCGAGCGGACCACCTATCGGATCACCGATTCCGGACGTACCGCGCTGCGGGGGCGGATCGCCGAGCTGCTGCGTACGCCGGTGCAGGAGTATCCGATTTTCCGGGTGGCATTGGCCGAGGCGCACACCCTCCCGCAAGAACAGGTCGTCGCGCTGCTCGATGAGCGTGTGGAATACCTGAGCCAGTCGCGGACCGACATGGACGTGCTGCTCGACTGGACGCGCAGCCGCGCCGTCCCGCGCCGCTATTACGTTGTCCTGGAATACATTCGCGCCAATATCCACGCCGAACTCACGTGGATCGAAGGCTTCGCCGCCGAACTCGGCAGCGGTGCCGTGCCATGGGAGCAATTCGACCCCGTCACCGGCGAACGGATCACCGACGATCACGCCAACGAATGGCCGGATGGGGATCACCCCGACGCCGCGCCCAGACCCCGCTGGGCTGCCCGAAGCTGAATCCCTCCCCCCGATTGGAACGAATTCGATGACCACCCAACGTAATCCGTGGCTAGCGCTCTTCGCGCTGGTGGTCGGGTTCTTCATGATCCTGTTGGATATGACGATCGTGGCGGTCGCCAATCCGGCCATCATGACCGAGCTCAGCACCGATATCTCCAACGTCATCTGGGTGACCAGCGCCTATCTGCTCACCTACGCGGTGCCGCTGCTTGTCACCGGCCGTCTGGGGGACAAATTCGGGCCGAAGAACATCTACCTGATCGGCCTGGCGATCTTCACCGCCGCCTCGCTGTGGTGCGGTCTGTCCGGCAGCATCGGCATGCTGATCGCCGCCCGCGCCGCCCAGGGCATCGGCGCCGCGCTGATGACGCCGCAGACGATGGCCGTGATCACCCGCACCTTCCCGCCGGACAAGCGCGGTGCCGCGATGGGCCTGTGGGGCGGCGTCGCGGGGCTGGCGACGCTGATCGGCCCCATCCTCGGTGGCGTGCTGGTCGACAACCTGGGCTGGGAGTGGATCTTCTTCGTCAATGTGCCGGTCGGCATCATCGCGTTCGGGCTGGCCGTGTGGCTGGTGCCCGCGCTGCCGACCAGCGACCACAAGTTCGACATCGTCGGCGTGATCCTCAGCGGAGTCGGCATGCTCGCACTGGTTTTCGGTATCCAGGAGGGCAATTCGCAGGACTGGTCGTTGCGGATCTGGCTGCTGATCGGCTTCGGTGTGGTGATGCTGGTCGTGTTCGTGATCAACCAGGCGCGCAACTCCGGCGAACCGCTGGTGCCGCTGAGCCTGTTCCGCGACCGCAATTTCGCGCTGTCGAACCTGGCGATCGCCGCGATGGGCGCCGCGGTTACCTCGATGATGGTGCCCACGTATTTCTATCTGCAGTCGGTGCGCGAGATGACGCCGACGGTCTCGGCGCTGGTCTTCGCGCCGATGGCGATCATCACCGGTTTCGCCGCGCCGTTCATCGGCAAGATCTCGGACCGGATGCCACCGCGCCTGCTGCCGACCATCGGTTTCACCCTGTTCGCCGGTTCGGTCTTCATCTTCGGCGTGCTCATGACGCCGGATTCGTCGATCATCTGGTTCCTGATCGCCGCCGGTGTCGCCGGTCTGGCCAACGCGTGCATCTGGGCGCCGCTGGCCACGACCGCCACCCACAACCTGCCGGTCGCCCAGGCCGGTGCGGGCGCCGGTGTCTACAACACCACCCGCCAGGTCGGCTCGGTTCTCGGTAGTGCCGCGATCAGCGCCCTGATCGCCGCCCGCCTGACCGCCAACGGTCTCGGCGGTGGCGGCCCGGTCGGGGAGGGCGCGGCCACCGGCCCGCTCCCGCCCCAGATCGTCGACGAATTCAGCACCTCGCTGGCCCAGTCGATGATCCTGCCCGCAGCGATCCTGCTGATCGGCGTCGTCGCCTCGGCACTGTTCGTCGGCCACGGAAAGTCCGGCGCAGGCAGGTCCGACCGCGCGAAAGCAGATGCATCGGTCTGATCGCGAAGTACGTCTGCCCGTTGCGCACCCATGTGTGCGACGGGCAGACGGGCTCACAGAACCAGGTCGCTCAACCGCTTCCAGTCGATCTGGCAGCGGACCGGCGCGTCGATGACCGACTCGCCGCCCGACGGCTGCAACTCGAGGTGCGGGATGTACTGACCGAGTACGTGATCGAGGACGAAGATCTTGATCATGCTGACGCTGTTGTCGGCTACCCACACCAGCCAGTACCAGGGGATTCCCGCCAGTGCATATTCGGTCTTCTTGTCGGCGATGTCGACCATTTCGGTGCCGGGCGAGACCACTTCGATCGCGATCTTCACCAGCGATGCGGGGAGTGGGCGCAAGTCGTTCGGGGCGCAGTCGAACAATGCGACATCTGGACGCCGGATCGTGGCTCGCGGAAACTCCCACAGCACCACGTCGAAGTCCGTATCCACGTCCAGGCATCCGCCGTACTGGTTGACGTGGCCGAGCGCTGCGGCTTCCACCAGATCTGCCAGGCGTCGCGCGGCTTTCTGGTGTGCGCGGTTCGGTGGTTCAGCCCGCACGATGTCACCGTTGACTACCTCGACCTGGCGGCAGTAGTCCTCGGGCAGCTTGCGCCAGATCTCCAGGGTCACCGGCTCCGGCTGCAAGTTGTCGCTGGTCGCCCAGTCGAAGATGGCGGACACGTGCGCTCCTAAGTTGTGCGGATTCGTGCCCGAACACGCACCATCTTGCCAGCAACTGGCAGCCTCTTCGGGCATCTTCTCGTGCGACGACAGCTATTGCACCTGGATGGTGAGGGTGGGGTAGCCGGTGGCACCGTCGGGGACGACGTCTTGTTCGACGGCGGTTTGGGGTAGGCCGGTGTTGTCGGTAGCGCGGGCGCGCAGGGTGTGCTGGCCGGGGGTGGCGTCCCAGTCGTAGACCCATTGGCGCCAGGTGTCGGTGGTGACTTCGGTGGACAGGCGGGCGGGGCGCCAGTCGCCGTTGTCGACCTGGACCTCGACGCCGGTGACGCCACGATGCTGGGCCCAGGCGACACCGGCGATCGCGGTGCGGCCCTGCGGGATCCGGCCGCGGCCGCGCGGGGTGTCGATGCGGGTGCCGGTCTTGATCGGGCCCTGCGCCGACCAGCCGCGGCGGGTCCAGTAGGCGGTGGCCTTGTCGAAGCGGGTCACCTCGAGTTCGGTGACCCATTTGGTGGCGGAGACGTATCCGTAGAGGCCGGGGACGACCAGCCGTGCGGGATAGCCGTGCTGGACGGGCAGTGGTTCGCCGTTCATGCCGATGGCGAGGATCGCGTCGCGGCCGTCGGTGAGCACAGACAGTGGGCTGCCCGCGGTCCAGCCGTCCTTGCTGTGGGACAGCACCATGTCGGCATCGGGGAGCGGGCCTGCTTCGGCGAGGAGTTCGTCGAGACGGTAGCCGAGCCAGCGGGCGTTCCCGATCAGGTCGCCGTTGATCGGGTTGGAGACGCAGGCCAGCGTCACCAGGTGCTCCACCGGAGTGCGGCGCAGCAGATCGTCCCAGCTGAGCTGGATTTCGCGTTCGACCATGCCGTGGATGCGCAGGGACCAGGAGTCTGTGGACACCTGGGGAACGATCAGCGCGGTGTCGATGCGGTAGAAGTCGCTGTTGGGGGTGATGTACGAGGTGAGCCCGGGTAGCCGCAGATCGGCGTCCGGCGGAAGGTCCGGCAACGGTGTTGCGGCCCTTGGCAATTCGACGGTCTCGCGCTCGGCTGTCACATCGTGGCGGGTACCGCCGAGCAGTCGGCCCGCGAGCCCGGCGCCGAGAGCGAGCAACCCGGTCGCCGCGAGTCCACCGAGCACGCGCCGCCGCCCGGCTCCCGCGATCGTCGCATCGGTGCGGGACCGAGCTTCATCGGGTGCGTCGTCGATCCGCCTGGTCAGCCCACGCAATGCGAGAATTCCGGCGGCGGTACCGATCAGTGCGGGCAGCGCGCCGGCGAACCCGCCAACTCTGCCGGCGCCGATGACAGCGGCGATCACCCCGAAAACCGCGAACGCGACCGACCCGATCGGCCGGGCCGTCCGTTCCGAGATCCCGGCGAGCCCCGCGACGACGACCGCGACAATGCCCATGCACACGAACAGCACGGCCTTGTCGTTCGTCCCGAAGGTCGAGATCGCCCACTCCCTGATCCCGTCGGGCGTGTGGTCGACAACCGTCGCCCCGAGTGCGTACGCGGGCGCACTACCGGCCCCGGTGAACACCGCGACCAGCTCCGCCACGCCGAGTACCAGCGCAGCGGCCACGATCCCGGCCACTGCCCGCAAGAACGCCATGGATCGAGCCTACGTCGCGGACCGGATCGCACCGGTGACCATTTCGTGACGGCCGAACGCCTGCCGAATGCGCCCGCCGAAAACTACACTGCGTAGTAGAAATGATCCCGCCCGGTAGGAGACCTCATGACCGAGACAACACCGGACTCGACCCTGCGCGCCACCGCGGCGGTCTTCGCCGTCGCACTCGTGGTCCACGGCGCCGACCATCTACGCCGTGGCATGGACGCCACCTCCCAACTCGTGAACGCCCTCGGCACCCTGCAACTACTCTTCGCGCTGCTCACCGTGGTCCTGGTGTTCCGGGGCCACTCGGCGGCCCCGCGCGCCGCGGTGTTCATCGGTTTCGCGAGCGCCGCCGGCTTCACGATCGTGCACCTGCTCCCGGACTGGTTCGGCCCACTCAGCGACAGCTTCATCAACGCCCCGCCGAGCGCCGGCGTCACCGGATTCTCCTGGTTCGCAGCGTTATTCGAGATAGCAGCCGACCTCGCGATCGCTGTCGCGGGCCTGCGCGTACTGCGATCCGTGCAGGTGAGTCCGGCCTGACAGCGCCAGGCGAATGCGCACCCACCCTTGCGGCGGCGGCGCGTCGCCGGGACCGGAGACGATGGTGAATGCTCGCGGTCGGTAGTCTGCGCGGCATGACAGCACGTTCCTTCTCGCGATTCGTGTCTGCAGTCTTCTTGGCAGCCGCGATTCCCCTGGTATCGCCCATCCAATCCGCTACCGCCGCGCCCTGTTCCGATATCGAGGTGGTCTTCGCTCGCGGGACCGCCGAGCCGGGTGGCGAACTCGGTCTGACCGGTATCTCCTTCGTCGAAGCGCTGCGGGCGAACGCGGGCGGGCGCTCGGTCGGCTCGTACGGCGTCGACTACCCGGCCAGCAGCGACTTCACCGACCGGCTCGCCTTCGCGCACACCGTCGTGCGGGGGATCAGCGATGCCCAGCGCCGCGTCGAATACATCGCGGCGAACTGCCCCAACTCCCGGATCGTCCTCGGCGGGTACTCCCAGGGCGCGGCCCTGGCCGGGTTCGCGACCGGTGCCGATGTGCCGGAGGGCGTGCCGCCGGAGTACGAGACGTACCTGCCAGAGCCGATGGCGGCCGAGGTGGCCGAGCATGTCGCGGCGGTCGCGCTGTTCGGCAAACCGTCGGACCGGTTCATGCGCGACGCGGACGCGCCCGCGGTCTCGATCGGCGCGCTCTACCAGGACAAGACCATCGACCTGTGTATCGAATCGGACAACATCTGCGACGGTTCCCCACTCGCCCAACCCAATGCCCTGCACACCCTCTACGGCATCAACGGAATGACCGTCACCGCGGCACAATTCGCGGCGCAACGGTTCTAGACAGCCGAAAGGCCGGTTGCGGGAGCGCAACCGGCCTTTCGTATGCGAGGGTCAGGAGTAGATCTTGTCTACTTCGCCCGCGTACTGCTTCATGACGACGGCGCGCTTGAGCGACATCTTCGGGGTGAGCTCGCCACCCTCCTGGGTCCAGTCGACCGGGAGGATGCGGATCTTCTTGATCGCCTCGGCCTTGGAGACCTTGCTGTTGGTCTCGTCGATCGCGGCCTGCACCTCGGCCACCAGCGTCGGGTTCTCGATCAGGGTCTCGATCGCGGTGTCGGCGGCGACGCCGTTGCGATCCTTCCAGCCCGGCAGGGCCTCCGGGTCGAGGGTGATCAGCGCGCCGATGAAGGGCTGGCCGTCGCCGACGACCATGACCTGGCTGATCAGCGGGTGCGCGCGCAGGGAGTCCTCGAGGATCGCGGGGGAGACGTTCTTGCCGCCCGCGGTGACCAGGATTTCCTTCTTGCGGCCGGTGATGGTGACGAAGCCGTCGTCGTCGATGGCACCGAGGTCGCCGGTCTTGAACCAGCCGTCGACGAAGGATTCCTCGGTGGCCTCGGCGTTGCCCCAGTAACCGTCGAACACGACCGAGCCCTTGAGCAGCAGCTCGCCGTCTTCGGCGATCTTGGCCGCATGGCCCTGGATCGGGCGACCGACCGAGCCGACCCGGATGAACGCGGGGGTGTTCACGGTGAACGCGGCGGTGGTCTCGGTCAGGCCGTAGCCCTCGTAGATCGTCACGCCCGCGCCACGGAAGAAGTGGCCGAGGCGCGCGCCCAGCGGGCCACCACCGGAGACGGCCGCCAGGCACTGGCCACCGAGGGCCGCGCGCAGCTTGCTGTAGACCAGCTTGTCGAAGACGAAGTGCTTGAGCTTGAGCAGCAGGTCGGGGCCGCCCTTGGTCTGGAGCGCCGTGCTGTAGGCGATGGCGGTCTCCGCGGCCGCGTCGAAGATCTTGCCCTTGCCGCCGTCGTGCGCCTTCTGCTTGGCGGAGTTGAACACCTTCTCGAACACGCGCGGCACCGAGAGGATGAAGTCCGGCTTGAAGTCGCCGAACTGCTCGACCAGGGTGGTCCAGTCCGAGCTGTGGCGGATGGTCACCTTGGAATCGAAGGAGATCAGTGCGACCGCGCGGGCGAACACGTGCGCCAGCGGCAGGAACAGCAGCGTCTTCTGGCCCTCGGTGACGAAGGCGGACAGCTCGATACCGCCGGAGCGGGACTCGGCGTAGAGATTCGCGTGGGTCAATTGCACGCCCTTGGGCTTGCCGGTCGTGCCCGAGGTGTAGATCAGGGTCGCGGGGGAGGCCGCGCCGACCTGCTTGCGACGTTCGTGCACGACGGAGTCGTCCAGCTCGGCGCCGCGCTCGATGAGCGTGTCGATGGCGCCCTTGTCGATCTGCAGGGTCTCGGCCAGCGCGGGCAGCGAACCGGCTTCGATCTCCTCGATCGTGGCGCGGTGCTTGTCGTTCTCGACGACCAGCAGCTTGGTCTCGGAGTCCTGCAGGATCCACTTGGCCTGCTCGGCGGCCGAGCTGTCGTAGATCGCGACGGTCACGCCACCGGCGGCCCAGATCGCGAAGTCCAGCAGCGACCACTCGTAGCGGGTGGCCGCCATGATCGCGACGCGGTCGCCCAGCCCGATGCCTGCGGCGATCAGGCCCTTGGCGACGCCGATGACGGCTTTCTCGAACTGTGCCGCCGTGACGTCGTTCCAGCCGCCGCTGCCGTTCGGGACGTTGAACAAGACCGTGTTCGGCGTCTCCTGCGCGAAGCGGAAGACGTTGTCGGAATTGTTCGCATCGTCCGGGATGGTGTAGGAAGCCGGAACTTCGAACTCTCGCATCTGTGCCCTTCCAGTGGGTTCTACTCGCCAGTAATCTACGACACGTTCGGCCGGGTCGCGATATCGCCGCCCGAATTGGTCGTCACCAGGCTTTATCGTAAATCGTCTATCGATACCGGCTGAATTGCTTCTCGCAGGAATTCTGCGAGTTCGCTGAGGGCCAGCGCTGCCTCGGTGACCAGCGCGGCCTGCAGTTGCGCGACATGCCAGAGGCCGCGGGTTTCGGTGAAGCGGACGTGCACGCCCGCTCCACGCAAGGCTGAGACAAGCTTGCGACACTGGTCGTGCAGGAGTTCGCTCACATCGACCTGCACATAGGTGGGCGGCAGGCCGATCAGGTTTCCCGACAGCGGGGCGTAACCCGCTTCGGTTGCGGCGGCGTCGCCGAGGTAGTAGGCGGCGCACGCCCGCGACCACGCCCGGTTGATCACCAGGTCGCGGTCCTTGCTCGGCACCTCGGTGGGATCCACCCAGGGTGCGATGAGGCCGAGTGCGGCGGGCGTCAGCTGATGCCGCTCGATCAGCCGCTGGGCCAGCGCCATCGCCAGGCCGCCGCCCGCCGAATCACCGGCAAGGCAGATCTGCTCGGGCCGGTAGCCGACGTTGCCCACCAGGTCGAGGAACGCGGCCTCGGCGTCGTCGAGCCCGGCCGGGAACGGGTGCTCGGGCGCCAGCCGGTAGTCCAGCGAATACACCGCGCAGGAGGTCTCGCGCGCGAGCCCGGCAACCAGCGAACGGTGCGTGCCGATCGATCCGACCACGTAGCCGCCGCCGTGCAGGTACAAGATCGCGCCCGCGGCACGTTCCGGCGGGACCGCCCTGGTACGCGAACCCGGAATGGCGGTCTCGGCGATCACGCGCTCGGCCGGGCGTCCACCCAGCTGCAGATGCTGCACCACAGAACCGTCGGGCACCGGCTGCAGCCGCGAGACCGCGTCGAGCAGCACGCGCTGCACCACGACCGGTAGCCGCGCGTTCAGTGTCACCCGGAACACCGGGTCGAGCACTATGCGGGCGATCGGCAGCGGAATCTTGAACTCGCGCATGGAGTTTCCTGGATCTTCTCAGTTCGGCATGAAGCGGCCGTTGACCACGGCCGAGATCCGGCTGTAGCCGGAGGCGAGCAAGCGCACGCTCACGTCGAGCACCTTGGCCTCCCAGCCGATGAGCACGCGGGCCTGGCCCTTGCGCACACCCTCGGTGATGGTCTGCGCGGCCATCTCCGGGCTGTGGATCGCCAGGTACTTGTCGAACAGCGAGGCGGCGTTGGCGCCGTCCATGCCCTCGGCGTAGGTGGCGTTGCGGGCGACGGCGGTCTTGATGCCGCCGGGGTGCACACAGGTGACCTTGACCGGCGCCTTGGCGATCTTCATCTCCTGGAACAGCGCCTCGGTGAAGCCGCGCACCGCGAACTTGGCCGAGTTGTAGGCCGCCTGGCCGGGCACGGCGACCAGGCCGAAGAGGCTGGAGACATTGACCACGTGGCCGTCGCCGGACTCGATCAGCAGCGGCAGGAACGCCTTGGTGCCGTTGACGACGCCCCAGAAGTCCACATCCATGATGCGTTCGATGTCTTTGAACTCGGTCTTGACCACGTCGCCGTGGTAGGCGATGCCCGCGTTGTTGTAGATCTGGTGCACGACACCGAAGTGCGCCTTCACCTGATCGGCGTAGAGCAGGAACGACTCACGCTCGGCGACATTGAGCCGGTCGGACTTGACCTGCGCGCCCAGCTTCTCGCAGGAGGCGACGGTCTGGGCCAAGCCCTCGGTGTCGATATCGGACAGCGCGAGCTTGGCGCCACGGGCGGCCAGGTTCTCGGCCAGTGCGCGGCCGATGCCGGAACCGGCTCCGGTGATCACGCATACCTTGTTCGTGAAGTAAGCATCTTTGCTCACTGGGCTACCACTTTCTGATCGTCGGCGCGCGAGGCGTCAGAGGTTGTCACATTGTAGGCATCGACATCGAATTGTCTTGTGAGACTGCGGAACCGGAAGGTGAAGTCGGGCCACAGGGTGGTGTTGTTGCCGTGCTTGTCCAGGTACCAGCTCGCGCAGCCGCCAGTGTTCCAGACGGTCTTGGCGAGCTTGTCCTGCAGCTCGCGGTTGTAGGCCTGCTGGACGTCCTTGCGGACCTCCACAGTGTGCAGGCCCTTGGCGTCGATGGTCGCGAGCGCGCTGGCCACGTAGTTGATCTGCGATTCGATCATGAACACCATCGAGGTGTGGCCGAGGCCGACGTTCGGGCCGACCAGGAAGAACATGTTCGGGAAGTTCTCGATCGAGGCACCCTTGTACGCCTGCTGGCCGACCTCGTCGAACACCTCCGACAGTGAGCGACCGTCACGGCCGACCACCGTCTCGTAGACGGGGGAGTCGGTGACGTGGAAGCCGGTCGCCACGATGAGCGCGTCGATCTCGCGCTCGGTGCCGTCCTTGGTGATGATCGAGCCCGCCTTCACCTCGGCGATGCCGTCGGTGATCACGTCGACATTGTCGCGATCCAGCGCGGGGTAGTACTCGTTGGAGATCAGCATGCGCTTGCAGCCGATCCGGTAGTTCGGGGTGACCTTCTTGCGCAGTTCGGGATCGCGGATCTCGATCTGCAGTTTGGCGCGCGAGATGGCTTCGAAGGCCTTCATCAGTACCGGGAACCTGGTCAGGCCGACGACCTGGGTCTCACGGATGGCGTAGATGGCCGCTCGCGAGAGGCGCTGCGCCCCGGGGATGTGCTTGAACGCCAGCCGCTCGGGCAGCAGATACGGGCGATCCGAGCGCGGCAGCAGCCACGGCGCGGTGCGCTGGTAGACGTCGAGCGTGGCGACCTTGCTCGCGATGGCGGGCACGATCTGGATGGAGGAGGCGCCGGTGCCGATCACGGCGACGCGCTTGCCGGTGAGGTCGGCGTCGTGGTTCCAGCGGGCGGAGTGGAAGATCTCGCCCTCGAAGTCGTTGATGCCCTTGATATCGGGCAGCGACGGCTCGCACAGCGCGCCGACCGCGGAGACCACGGTGTCGGCGGTGAAGTTGCCCTTGGTGGAGCCGATCTCCCACTGCGCGGTGGCATCGTTCCAGCGGATGCTCTGCACATCGCAGTCGAAGATGTGCCGGTCGAGCACGTCGTAGCTCTCGGCGACACCCTTGATGTAGGACTGGATCTCGCCCTGCTTGGAGAACGAGCGCGTCCAGTCGGGGTTCAGCGCGAACGAGTACGAGTAAAGGTGCGAAGGCACGTCGCAGGCGGCACCGGGGTAGGTGTTGTCGCGCCAGGTGCCGCCGACTTCGCTGCCGCGCTCGAGCACGAGGAAATCGTTGCGACCCTCCTGGCGCAGCCGGATGGCCAGGCCGAGCCCGGCGAACCCGCTGCCGACGATGATCGTCTTCACGTGGCGGGTTTCGGCGACCCGGGGCTCGACAACGTTGTCTGTAACCTTACGACTCATATACTGCAGACTACGGCCTTATTGAGACGGAGTCAACAGCTATTGAACCAGATTCAGTAGTGGCTAGGATGACCGTTGTGAGTACCAGGAGTGCGGGAGAGACGAAACGTGTGCGGCTCAGTCCCGAGGAGCGTCGGCTGCAGCTGATCACCCTCGGTGCCGAGATGCTGGTCGACCGGTCGCTCGAGGACGTCTCGGTCGACGACATCGCCAAGCAGGCCGGCATCTCGCGCGGGCTGCTGTTCCACTACTTCGCCTCCAAGCAGGAATTCCACGAGGCGATCGCCCGGCATGTGAGCACCGAGTTCTTCACCGCGATCATGCCCAACCGCGAACTGTCGCTGTTCGACATGCTGCGCGACTCGATCGAACGGTTCGTCGACTACGCCACCGAGCACTCCGCGTCCTACCGCTCCGTGCTGCGCGGGCCTGCCAGCGTCACTCCCGATATGGCCGACTATGTCAACGAAACCCGCGGCGCCATCGCCGATCTCATCGTCAGCGAACTGCCGCTGCCGCCCGAGGATCCCGATCTGGCCCGGCTCACCTTGGCCATTCGTGGCTGGATCGCCTTTGTCGAGGAGACCATCCTCACCTGGATGATCGACAAGCCGATCAGTCGCGAGGCGCTGGTCGACCTGCTGGTCGAGTCGTTGCCCGCGCTGGCGTTGAGTCCCGCGCTGATCGCCGCGCTGCGGAGCTGAATCCGGCTCCTACTATCGCGTCTCCGCAATCCCATGGATCTCCGCCTGCACCGCGAGCACAGCGGCTTCGATACGGCTGGTAACCCCGAGCTTGCCGAGAATCCGGCTGACGTATTCCTTGACGGTATTCGGGCTGATGAACAGCCGGTCGCTCACCTGACGATTGGACAATCCGTCGGCGATCAACGTCAGGATCTCGCGTTCCCTTCTGGTCAGGGTCGAGAGCTGCTCCGCCAGATCGCTCGCGGTCATATCTACCGCGCATATCGGTGATTGGGGCCCCACAGAAACCACCGCCCCCAGTTTCAGGACCCGCAAAGCCTCTAGCACGGCCGCGATTCCGAGCTTCACCGACAACACGGCATCCACCCGGTCGGCAAGCGGCGACGGTTCGGTATCCCGGTCGATGACGAGAGTGATCATCGGTGGGTACTCGAGTTCCTGCAACCGAACGGCCGCGCCGGGCCACTCACGGTTCGATTCCACAGCGCCGTCCACGATCACGATATCGGGTCGCAGTCGCTCGTGGGCGGCGACTGTATCGCGCACGCGGCACGTTCCGGCCAGCGTGAAGTCCGCGGCAGCGGCCACAGCCGCTTCGAATTGTGTTCGCAGCAAAGGCGTTTCGGTGACCAATAACAGAGTCGAATGCCGCGGCTGCTGCGGCAGGGCCGGCAGCGAGTTGATCGTCGCTCGTGGTGGTAGCGGCGGTGGTTGTGCGACTCTGGTCGAGGATTCGCGGGGCTCGGGTTCGATCGCCATTGTTGTTCCCCCCGTGGAACTCTCGCACTCTGGATAGTACCAACGGTACCAATGCATCGGGGTCCCGGAATGTGACAGTCGCCATAGTGGGCGGCCAGGAGTGAGCTCGATCCGGTGCCGCGTCGCTACCGCGGCCGGATCGACCGAATGGCTTGGGTGACAGCCGCCAGTGCCATGAGCCGTACCAGGTCGACATCGGCGTCGACCCGGCCTGTCGCGGCCGCGATGAAGCCGTCACCGTCGAACCGGGCATGGGGCGGAGTGATCGCCCGGGCCAACCCATCGTGCGCGCCCTGGGCCACGATGTGACAGCCCATCTTGTCCAGCCTGGCATTGGTGACCACCACGCCGACCGTCGTGTGTGTCCATGCTGTGGGATCGACGGGCCGTGCGAGGGTCATCGCTCCCAGATCGATCTCGGTCGTTCCGTCGTCGATGTCGCCGAAGGAGTTCACTACGCAGACCGCGCCGACGACCAGATCATCGAGGCGGCGTTGGGCGGAGGCGATGCCGCCCGGACGCCGCCCGGCGGGACCGCGCCACTGCGATGTGTAGGCACCCGCTCCGGCCCCGACGCGACCGGAGGTGGGCTGGTCCTCGGCGGCCGAGCACGCGGCCGCGTACCCGTTCGCGGCAGTGGGACGGGCGGCGGAACTGCCCGCGGCGAGGTCGAAGATCGCCAGCGTCGGCACGATCGGCACCGGGCCGGCAGGTGTCGCTATACCGCGGCCGCGTTCCTCGAGAAAGCGCATGACGCCGTCGGCGGTGGCGAGCCCGAAAGCCGAGCCGCCGGTCAGCACCGCCGCGTCGGCGAAGGTCACCATCTTGTCCGGGGCGAGCGCGTCGAGCTCGCGGCTCGCCGGGGCGCCACCGCGCACCTCGCAGGATGCGGTCGTGTTCTCGGGAAAGAGCAGAACGCTACAGCCTGTCTCGCCGATCGGGTCCGTCCAGTGCCCGATCCTGAATCCGGGAACATCGATCGCCATGATCTCTCCTGTCGCAGGCGAAGTGGCGTGTCGCCGGCGTTCGTCGGTCATCGGGCAGGTGTCTGTTCGAGGGGGATTGCCTGCTCCGAGTGGTCGGGCTTCGGTGCTTCACCCGACGGTCCGAAGACGAACCCGTTTCGCCATGCGCTCCGTTCGAACAGCCGCTGGAGCGGGCCTGCGACAAACGTGGTGATGATCGTCATCAGGACCAGGACGGTGTAGAGCTGGCTGGTGATCAGGTCGGCGTTGAGGCCGATATTGAGCAGGATCAGCTCCATGAGACCGCGAGCATTGGCCAGGGCGCCCATCGAACCGGCCTCACGTCGGCTCATGCCCTGCCATCGAGCCGCGAGATACACCGAACCGAACTTTCCGGCGAACGCCACCGCGAGGACGGCCACCCCGGCGACCAGTACCGCCGGTTGGAAGATCAGGCTCAACTCGGTGTTGAGGCCGGAATAGACGAAGAAGGCGGGGAGAAAAAAATAGGCGACCAGAGGCTCGAAACGTTCCAGGACGCGGTCGAGTAGCTCGCCGCGCGGCATCACAGCGCCGACGACGAACGCTCCGAAGACCGAGTAGATGCCGACAAGGTCGGTGAACCAGCTGGCCAGCACAATGACGATCAGGACGACCGAGAGGTAGTTGATCGGGATCGAGCTGGATTCCTCCTGGCGAGTCTGCGACGTTGTCCAGGTGTGGAAGCGGGCCAGCAGCCGCCGGGCGACGGTCACCATGAACAGGAAATAGATCGCTCCGCCGCCCACGGCGATGAGCGCCCCGCTCATGGAATCCTGTGTCGTCGCGACGACGGTCGCGAGCAGCACCCAGGCACACGCGTCATCGACCGCCGCGCAGGACAGCGACATCGTTCCGAGCCGGGTGTTCAGCAGCCCCGCGTCGTAGATGATCCAGGCCAGCATCGGAAAAGCGGTGATGGCCACCGCCGCGGCGAGGAAGAGTCCGCCCTGCCATGACTCGACTTCCGCGGTGAAGAATCCGCCTGCATCGACGAGCAGCCATCCGGTCACGCCACCGAGCACCATGGGCACCACGACGCCGGCGGCCGATGTCGCGGTGGCCTGCCGACTGTGGGATCGCAGGATGTCGAGCTTGAACGACGCCCCCACCATGAACATGTAGAGCACGAGTCCGAGCTGGCCGATCACATAGATGGCGGTCAGGTTCGGGTGGGTAACGGCCGCGCCCTCGACCACCAGTTCGGTGGGGAAGATCCACTCCTGTACCGACGGAGCCACCCAGCCGAGCACCGACGGACCCAACGCGAATCCCGCGACCATCATCGCGACGACTTGTGCCTGACCCAGTCTCCGAAAAATAAGAACAAAAATCCGATACGCGATCAAGATGACAGCGACCTGCAGGAAAAGTTGGGTGGTGACTTCTAACAGCGTTGGCATAATGCCCCCGATTTCTGATCCGCCGACTTCGAATCAAACCTTACGCAGACCACTTCGAGATCTGCATCCACCTGGACGGGGGGATGCCTGACTCGGGGTCGCTGACATACGCTTCATCCCATCCGGTCAGAAATGCCGAGACATCGGATGAAGGGTGCCGGAAGGTAGCCGATGAAGCGTGTCATCTTTCGATAGATCGTGAGGCATCATGCGTACAGATGGTGACGATTGGGATATTGTGACCAGCGTCGGTGCAACCGCGTTGCTCGTTGCGACGTTACGGTCACTGGGAGCGGCCGAACCTGATCCACTGGTACAGGACGATTTTGCTCGGCTCTTTGTCGAAGCGGCGGGCGACACATTCTTCTCCCGCGCGCTGACGGATCCTACGCTGACGGCTGGATCTTCTTTTCCGATCGATCATATGAGTCTGCGCACGAAGCATTTCGACGAATTCTTCTTGTCGGCGGCCGCCGAGGGGATCGGGCAGGCGGTGATCGTCGCCGCCGGGCTCGACGCCAGAGCGTTGCGGTTGCCGTGGCCACCCGGAGCGGTCGTCTTCGAGATCGACCAGCCGAGGGTGCTCGAGTTCAAGGATCGCGTTCTCGCAGCACACGAGATCGAATCGGGCCCGCAGCGACAGGTGGTCGCCGTCGACCTGCGCGACGACTGGCCGAGTCGGCTGTGTGCGGCCGGCTTCGACGCGGCACGGGCGACCGCATGGTCGTGTGAAGGACTCCTCGGATACCTACCCGGCGCCGCGCAAGATGCCCTGTTCGAGCGGATCCACGCATTGTCGGCGCCGGGCAGTCGACTGGCGGTCGACACATTCGTATCCGGACTGGATATCGAGCGGGTCGTCCGCGTCGAAGGTCGAGGGATCAACAAAGATCTGATGGGTGGAATAGATGTAACCGAACTATTCTATACCGACGAGCGCAGTGATCCCACTCGATGGCTTGAATCTCATGGCTGGACGGTGCGGTCGACCCTTCCCGGAGAATTGTCGAACGCCTATGGGAAAACGATTCCGAGGGCGGCTTCCGGCGAGGCCAACATGTCCGACTGGACAGAATATCTGACGGCAATCAAATAGCGCGGATAACAACAGTTCTGCTATATGGGGAGGTAATAGGAGATGGATACGCTCTATGGAGCTCCGACACTGCATTCCGGAAAGCGCAGGGTGCGGATCAATCAACTCCGGGAGTGGAAGGATGCCGGACAACCCTGGGCGATGTTGACCGCCTACGACTACTCCACAGCACGGATCTTCGATTCGGCCGGTGTGCCGGTACTGCTGGTCGGTGATTCCGCGGCGAATGTCGTCTACGGCTACGACACCACGCTGCAGGTCGGGCTCGACGAGATGATGCCGCTGGTGCGTGCGGTCTCCCGCGCGGCCACGCGCTCGATGGTCGTGGCTGACATGCCATTCGGTACCTATGAGGCATCGAACGAGCTCGCGTTGACGAATGCGGCGTCCTTCATGCGGGAAGGGAACGTACACGCGGTGAAGCTCGAAGGTGGCGAGGCGGTGGCGCCGCAGATCAGCGCCCTGGTGCGCGCGGGCATCCCGGTCATGGCCCATATCGGCTTCACGCCACAGAGCGTGCACGCGCTCGGTGGATTTCGGGTTCAAGGCCGTGGCGACGAGGCGGCCGAGAACCTCGTCCGGGACGCGAAAGCGGTCGAGCAGGCGGGCGCATTCGCGGTGGTGCTGGAAATGGTTCCCGCGGAGATCGCCGGCCGGATCGCCGCGCTGCTCTCGATCCCGGTCATCGGATGCGGTGCGGGCAGCGGCTGCGATGCGCAGGTCCTCGTCTGGCAGGACATGGCCGGTTTCACCGATGGCCCGAAGCCGAAGTTCGCCAAGCGTTTCGGTGCCGTCGGGGATGCGCTGCGGGTGTGCGTCGAGGAGTACATGAACGCCATCGAGTCCCGGACATTCCCTGACGATGACCATTCCTTCCAGTGAGTCACTGATGGACGAATACGATCCGGTCTTCCACTCGTGGTCGGCACAGGCGCGGGTGGACCGGCCGGTGATCGCAGGCGCACTGGGGAGTTGGTTCTGGGACGAGAGCGGGAGACAGTACCTCGATCTCGCGTCGCAGCTGGTGAACGTGAATCTGGGGCATCAGAATCCTGATCTGCTGAGTGCTGTGCGCAAGCAATCCGAGGTCTTGTGTACGGTCTCGCCCCAGTTCGACAACGACGTCAGAACCGAGCTCGCGAGCCTGATCGTGGCCCGCGCCCCGATATCGCGTGGCCGCGTCTTCTTCACCTCGGGCGGGGCTGAGGCCAACGAGAACGCGGTGCGCCTGGCAAGGCTGCACACCGGACGCCAGAAGACGTTGTCGTCCTACCGCTCCTACCACGGGGCCACGGCCGGCGCTATCGCGATGACCGGGGATCCGCGCCGTTGGCCGAACGAGCCGACGGTCGCCGGATCCGTGCACTTCACCGGCCCCTATCTCTATCGGTCCCCCTTCCTTTCGTGCACCGAGATCGAGGAATCGGCCCGGGCACTGCACCACCTCTCCGAAACGATTCGGCTGGAAGGGCCGGAAACGATCGCGGCGATCATTGTCGAGCCGGTGGTCGGCACCAACGGTGTGCTCGTTCCGCCGGACGGCTACCTCGCGGGTATCCGCGCGCTGTGCGATGAATTCGGGATAGTGATGATCGCCGACGAGGTGATGACCGGCTTCGGCCGACTCGGGGAGTGGTTCGCCGTCGACCGATGGGGGGTGGTTCCGGATCTGATCACCTTTGCCAAGGGTGTGAATTCCGGGTATGTCCCGCTCGGGGGCGTCATCATTTCGGAGGCCGTTGCCGAGTCCTTCGCCGAGCGGGCCTACGCAGGTGGGCTCACCTACTCGGGACACCCACTTGCGTGCGCACCCGGGGTCGCTTCCATCGAATACATCGAGCGCGAAGGAATCCTCGACAAGGTCCGCCGCGACGGCGCGGACTTTCTGGCACCGCGCCTGCGGCGATTGGCGGATGACCATCCCGTGGTCGGTGATATTCGAGGTGCCGGCCTGATGTGGGCCATCGAATTGGTGCGAGACCGCGAAACCCGCACGCCCCTGGTCCCGTTCAACGCCACCGGCGAGGCGGCCTCGCCGATGCGCGAACTCGGCGCGGCGATCATGGATCGCGGTGCGTGGCCCTTCATACATATGAACCGTCTCCATATCGTCCCGCCACTGACGATCAGTCGGGATGATCTTGCGCTGGGAATCGAAATAGTCGACGAAGCATTGTCGACTGTCGATCGGTTTGCCGGCCAGATGTGACCAACCGCTTCGATAGGACCCTCACTGTGACCGTGCAACACCTTGTCGACAGAATGCGCAGCGGCCCGCCGGATGTGGAAGTCTCCGAATACGTATCGCGGGCGCGGCGAGCGCAGCGCGAATTCGACGCGTACAGCCAATCCGAGGTCGATCGAGTCGTCACCGCGGTGGGCTGGGCGATCTATGAGCCGACGCGCGCTCGTGCACTGGCAGAGTTGGCGGTTCGGTCCACCGGAATGGGAATTGTTTCCGACAAGTTCGACAAGAACAGGCGGAAAACGCTGGGTACACTCAGCGATCTTCATGGCGTCGTCTCGGTCGGCGAGATCCATCGTGACGACGCGGCTGGAATAGTCGAGTACGCGAAACCGATGGGCGTGGTGGCGGCGATCTGCCCCTCGACGAATGCCGCCGCCGCGCCGGCCAACATCTCGATGCACATATTGAAAGGCCGTAACGCGGTCGTCCTTTCGCCTTCGCCGCGAGCTCTCTCCACCTGTCGTGAACTCGTCGGATACGTTCGCGCCGAGTTGGGGGCGATCGGCGCGCCGGCGGATCTGGTCCAGGTGCTCGATCCGGTCACCAAGGCTCGTTCGGACGAATTGATCGTGGCCGCCGATTTCGCGGTCGTCACGGGATCCGAAGCCAACGTACGGGCGGCCTATCGCAGTGGAACTCCTGTCAGCGGGGTCGGAAAAGGTAATCCGCAAATCATCGTCTGCGCCGATGCCGACATCGTCGCGGCGGTCGAAAAAATTGTCAAGAGCAAGACTTTCGATAATGGAATAAGTTGTTCATCGGAAAGTGTGTTGCACATTCAGGAATCCGTCTACGGTGCGGTGACCGTGGCGTTGTCCGATGCGGGCGGGCAACTACTCGAAGGCTCCGAGGTCGAGCGTTTGCGGGACCTGATGTGGCTCGATGGAAAGCTGAATCGGGACGTAGTCGGTAAAACTGCGCACCAATTGCTCTCGGCGGCCCGGATCGAACCGCGGCCGGGTGTCGGATTCATCATGGTCGAATTGTCCGACTGTGATGAACTCGACCCGTTCAGTGGTGAAAAAATGGCCCCGATACTGGCCATGCACTCCTACGGTGGCCTGGATGAAGTATTGGGCCGGATAGGGAACATTCTCGACTATCAGGGGGCGGGCCACTCGTGTGGAATCCATACCGTGAGTACGGAGGCTGCGGAAAGAGTCGCCGCGACGGTGCGGGTAGCGCGCGTGATCGTCAATCAGCCGCACGTCGTCGGAAATAGTGGTGCGTTCGACAACGGCCTGGCGTGCACATTGTCCGTCGGTGGCGGTACCTGGGCAGGAAACAGCACGTGTGACAACATCGACTATCGGCACTTCATCAATCGGACAAAGCTTGTCCGGACAATTCCGGCCATCGTTCCGGACGAAGAAATTCTGTTCTCCCGCTACCTCCGTTCGGCTGCACAGGTCGTCAGCGGTGGCGAATTCGCTCCGATCCGTGAGGTGCAACGACATGGTAGGTAGTACGCCGACGGTGCAGCACGATCCATCCACCGTGGCAGCGATCTCGGCGGACCTGCGCGAGGCCGGCCGCAGGGTCGCGCTCGTTCCCACCATGGGCGCGCTACACGAAGGGCATCTCGCATTGGTGGAACATGCGCGCGCGGACCACGACGACATCATCGTGTCGATTTTCGTCAATCCACTACAGTTCGGCGCCGGTGAGGATTTCGATCGCTATCCACGCACCCTGGAGTCGGACGTCCGGTTGCTGAGTGAGGTCGGCGTCGAGCTGGTTTTCGCGCCGAGCGCCGCGGCGATGTATCCCGATGGTCGGCGCACGACCCTCGTGCCGGGGCCTGCCGGTGCCGACCTGGACGCTGTCACGCGCCCGGCGTTGTGGACCGGGATGCTCACCGTGGTCGCGAAGCTGTTGCAGATCACCCGACCGACGTCAGCGTTCTTCGGCGAGAAGGACTTCCAACAGCTGGTGCTGATTCAGCAGATGGTACGAGACCTGAATTTCGATATCGACATCGTCGGTGTACCCACCGTTCGAGAGCATGACGGCCTGGCGATGTCGTCGAGGAACCGTTTTCTGAGTGCGGCTGAACGGAAGACGGCGGCGGTGCTCTCGACGGCGCTGATGGACGGGGTTCGGGCGCAGCGCGACGGTGTCGACGCGATCCTGAAGGCGGCCGGGGCCGTCCTGGACGCCGTCGTCGAGATCGACGTCGAGTATCTCGAGGTCCGCGACGATGAACTGGGGCCCGCGCCGGACGCCGGTCCGGCTCGGCTGCTGGTCGCGGGGCGCGTCGGTAGCACACGTCTCACCGACAATATGGCGCTGAAGATCGGGGAAAGGGAACGGGGAGAATAGACATGTTCGCGGTTTCGGACCTCATGCATACCAAGCCGATTATCGGACCCGCTGCCTGGGTGCGTGCTGATTTCACGGGTCCCGACCAGTGGACGGTCGCTTTCAGCGCGGACGACATCGCCGAGTTGTTCGCTGCGCTCGAGCACGCTCGGGCGACCGGGAAGGCCTTCCGGGATCTCACCCGCGACGACTTCCCACTCGACGGCCTGGTCGCGAAACTCCGCGAGGTCTCCCGAGAGCTCGACGAGGGGCGGGGATTCGTGGTGCTCAGCGGATTCCCGATCGATTCCGATATTCCCGGCATCGATGTCGAGACCATGTACTGGGGCCTCTGCGCGCACCTCGGGACCGCGGTGACGCAGAACGGGCTCGGTGAGGTCATCGTCCGCGTGGCGGACTACGGCAACGGGGGGTTGGCGAACAGCGCGAGTCGTGGCTATCAGACGAACGAGTCGCTACCGTTTCACACCGACAGCTCGGACATCGTCGGGCTGCTGTGCCTCAACTCCGCAGGGGCGGGTGGGCAGAGCAGCCTCACGAGCTCGATGACAATACACAACGAGTTGGTACGCGACCATCGCGAATTGCTGGGTGTGTATTACACGGGGTTCTATTACGACCGCCGCGATGAACAGTCGAGAGACGAGTTGCCCTATTACCGCAACTCGGTCTTTGCCTGGCATCACGATCGCCTGACCTGCCGGTACTATCTCCGTCAGTTCATCGAGTCCGCCCGGGAGCGATTCGGAATTCATGTGTCGGAGGTCGAACGACTCGCGCTGGACACGTTCGACATGATCGCGAACCGGCGCGAGAACAAAGTGGACATGCATATTCATCCCGGTGAAATCCAGCTGGTGAACAATAATGTCATCGTGCACGCCCGCGCGGCCTACACGGATACCGATCGGGTGAGCAGGGAATTGCTGCGGATCTGGCTCAATCCCTCCGATTCTCCTGCGCCACCGGCCGGGCACGCGGCATTCCGCGATGGCATGCCGCCCGCAATGCGATGAGATCGACTGTACTGCATAACATTTCAGATGGTGTGCCGCTGTCGCATCGTCTCCACAGCTGTAAACTCCCCCGGTCGGGGGGGTGTGCAGCTGATCGAGCGGCGCATATCCTTGGTCCGGATAAACGGATTGTGAGCATTGATTGAATGCGCAGGAACTGCATGCGCTTCCCCGATGATGTGGTAGTCGATGACAGCTGTCCAGCAGCTGGATTCGCATTTCGTCAGTACTGAGCTAGGGGACTGGTATGTCGATTACCGAGTTCGATTGTGTCTTCGGCGGAACCGAGTGTGTGTCACCGCGAGGGCGCACCATACTGGTCGCCTCGGATTCCCCGTCCACACGGAAAAAGTTCGAGCAGGTTCTCGGTGTCGACCAGCGGGTGGCGCTCGTCCGAACCTCGACCTTCAGCGAGCTGGTCGAGAACGCGCGGCACTGTCGGCCCGACATCGTCCTGCTCGAAGCGTCAGGAGGTCTGCGGCCAAGCCTGGGCGTGCTCATTCAGGAGCTGCGGTCACTGGATCACCCGCCGCGGCTCGCACTGCTCGTGCAGCGCAGAACGCCGCGCGTCGGGATCGCCTGTGTCGATGCCGTGTTGACCGCCGACTTCGGTGTGCCGGCGGTGCTGGAGTCGTTGACGCTGGTGGCGACCGGTGTCGTGGTCGCCGCGGCGCCGGTGACCGCCTCGGCGCGGCCGGCCTCGTCGGCGCAACTCGCCATGCGGCAGAGGTTGTCGAGCCTGACCGAGCGGGAGCGGGAGATCCTTCGGCTCATCGTCTGTGGCCTGTCCAACCGCGACGTCGGCGCCCGGCTGTTCATCAGCCCCGACACGGTGAAAGAACACGTCGGCCGGATCCTCGCCAAACTCGACGTGGCGACCCGCGTGGGGGCCGCGGTCGCGGCGGTTCGGGCGGATCTCGGGCAGTGGGGCAGACCGCTCGAACACGTCGTCGCCGGATGACGGCGAACGATATCCCCCGATCGGGTGGATGTCGAATTCGCGCGCGCCGACTATTCTGAACCTGTCGAACAGGGAAATTGCGGCCGCGATAAAATCGGAAATATCGAGAATTCTGAGGGTGCCGATGCTTCGTCCGCTGAGATTTCACTGGTGCTCGCCGCTCGATAGTGGCCAGCAAAAAGCCACCGATAAATATGATGTCGGGGCACTCGATTTCGACGGAATCGTCGGCTTCGCGCAAGAAGCCGAAGCCCTCGGCGTCGATTCTTTGCTCATGGGAATCAGCTATCATATGCCGGACCCGCTGCCGATGATCGGCGCCCTGGTCCGGGAAACCGAGCGGGTGAAATTCATTCTCGCGTATCGGCCAGGGCTGCTGCCGCCGACACTGTTCACCCAGATTGTCAACACGGTGTCGTGGATGTCCGACGGTCGCATCTCGCTCAACCTGGTCGCCGGGATCTCCCCGGCCGAACAGGCCTACTACGGTGACTTCCTCGCCCACGACGCACGCTACGCGCGTTCGCGCGAGTTCCTCGATGTGCTGCACAGGTTTTGGCGGGGCGAGAGTCCGCTCACCTTCGACGGCGAGCACTACCGGATCGACCAGGCGCAACTCGGGCTCGGATACAAGGGCGGTGGCAGGCCCGAGATCTACATCAGTGGTGCTTCGGAGGTGGCTCAGGAAACCGCCATCGAACACGGTGACTGCTGGCTTCGCTATGGCGACACCCCAGAGGGCATCGCCGTGGCCGCACAACCGGTGCTACACAAGGCAACCCGAGTCGGCATCCGCATGCATGTCCTGGCGCGCGAGACCCGAGCTCAGGCGCTGACAGACCTGGCCGCGACGATGCGTGATCCTGACGAGGATCATCGCGCGTGGGTCGAGCAGTTCGTGGCTGCTTCCGATTCCCACGCGGTCAAGAACTCGTTCCGCCTCGCCGACCAGGCGGATGACGACTGGCTGTCGCCGATGATCTACTCCGGCGCCGTCGCCTACCGGGGCGGACCCGCGCTGTGCGTGGTCGGCAGCTACGCCGAGGTCGCTGAGTACCTCGTTCGATACAAGGCCGCGGGGGTCAGCGAGTTCATCTTCTCGGGGTGGCCGACGCGCACCGAAATGCGCACCTTCTACACCCACGTCCTGCCACTCGTCCGGGAACGCGAGCAGGCGGAGCAGTAGCGATGACATCGCCGCCGGCCCCGGCGCGTGATCGGGGACTGTTCGCCTTCGGCGTCCTGCTCGGCCTGATCGCCGAGCAGGTGGTGCTGTTCGCGGTACCGCTGCTCATCTTCCAGGAAACGAAGTCGCTGGTCGGGCTCGGCGTCGCGTTCGCGCTGGAGTGGCTACCCAGTCTGCTGGCCTACCCGTTCGCGGGGTTGCTGGCCGACCGCGATGGAGGCGCCCGGCTCTTTCGGCGGGTTGCCATCGCCCGAGCCGTGATCCTGTGCTGCGTCGGGGTGATCTGCTTGACGATTCCTTCCTGGACGACCCCCGCCCTGATGATCGGTGGCGGGTTCCTGTCGCTGTGCATGGCGCCGACCCGCATGTCGGTCGAGAAGATGGTGCCGCGACTGGCCGTCGGGGATCGGGTCGCGACGATGCAGTCGCTCGTGCAGAACATGGAGCTGCTGGCCATGGCGATCGGGCCCGCCGCGGCGGCGCTGGCGGCGGTGTATCTGGGCAAGGTGTGGCTGCTCGGGGTGGCCGCCGTGGTTTTCCTGATCAGTGCGGCGTGCTGGTTGCCGCTCCCACGTGGCGCGGTACCGGCCGTCGTGAACGGATCGGCGCGCGCGATCGCGCACGAGCTCGGCATCGGTTGGCGGCTACTGGCAGGCAATCGCCCTGTGCTGCTGCTCGGAATTCTGAACTTCGCCATCAACCTGTCGGTCGCAGCGTTGCTCACCTGCAATGTCGCCCTGGTGACGGGGGTCTTCCACGCGGCGGAGTCCTCCTACGGACTGCTCAACGCCGCCGTCGGCGTGGTGGGTCTGCTGAATCTGGCGATGATTCCGTTCCTGGTGAAACGCTTCGGGATCGGCATGATCGCGGTAACGGGATTCACGGTGCTGTGCGCCGCGCTGTTGCTCGTCGGCGCCGCGGCGGCCTTCTCCGTCTACGCGGTGGGATTCGTCGCGGTGATCGCGGGCGTGGCTATCTACAACGTGTACAACCGGACTCAGCGCCTGAAGGTCATCCCGCATGAGCATCTCGGCAAGGTCATGGGTCCCTTCTATCTGCTCAACCTCCTGTCCTACCCGATCGCGGGCGTGCTGGTCGCGACCCTTGGTACCGCGGTGGGAGCGCAGCGCCTGATCTTCGGGCTGGCGATCGGGCTGTGCCTGTTCGGTTCGATCTTCCTTCCCCTCACGATGGCGAGTTTCCGGGTGGCGATCGCCGCCAAGGCGAGCATGCCGGTTGGAGTTGTCTCATGAACGCACGTTTTCGATGCGTGCTCAGCACCGTCGAATCCGATTCGCACATCTGGAATCTCGTCTACCTGCAGAAGGTGCTCGAAGAGCACGGCGCCTCGGTCCGGAACCTCGGGCCGTGCACGCCGATCGACGAGGTCTGGCACGCGGTCACCGTTGACCAGCCGGATCTGCTGGTTGTCTCGAGTGTGAACGGCCACGGGTACCACGGCGCCAGTGCGCTGTTGACGGCTCTGCGCGCGCGGGGTCTCACCGTCGCCTGTGTAGTCGGCGGCAAGCTGACCACCGCGATGTCAGCCGGGGACCAGGTGCGGCGTGAACTGCTGGCCCTGGGCTACCTCGATGTCTTCACCAGCGACGACGCGATCGAGAAGTTTCGTCGCTTCTTGAATCGCGGTGCGGTATCAGGATTTTCGTCGTGGCAGGCGGAGGCTGCGGTGGTGCCGCCCTGGGACAGCAGTTCCGTGCTGACACCGGAGGTGTCCTGATGCATATCGTCGTAGTCAATCGGTGGCCTCGATTCGCCGACGGAGTGCGTTGGGACAACGAGCTCACCCGATATGAGGACTTCCTCGACCATGTCGGCAACCAGGTGAGTTACATCGTCGATGCCAACGGCGCCGCGGGGGTTCTGGTGGGGGAGCCGCTGATCGCGCATCTCGAACAGGTCGAGGACGTCAACGATGTGGCTCTGCTCCGCGCCGCGGTCCGACGGACGGCCGAGCGGGTGGGCCGGGTCGATCGTCTGATCGCTTTGTCGGAGTTCACCCTCGGCGTCGCGGCGCAGGTTCGCGAGGATCTCGCGATCCCGGGACCGACCACCGCGGAGGTCGCCAGATACCGGGACAAAGTGCGGATGAAGCAGGTACTGGCCGATGCCGGAATCCGGGTGCCCCGCTTCGTATCCTGCGGGAGTCCGGATCAGGTGCGCGCCTTCGCGGACCGGTACGGATTTCCGGTGGTGCTCAAGCCCGTCGACGGCGCGGCCAGTATCGGCGTGCACAAGGTGGCGGATCCGGCGGCGCTGGATCAGGTGCTGGCCTCGATCGACCTGTCGGGGTACGAGGTCGAGGAATTCGTCGACGGCACCATCTACCACGTGGACGGCTACGCCGACGGCGAGGCGCGGATCGACTTCCAGGTGGTCTCCCGATACGTCAACGATTGTCTGTCGTTCGCCGGCGGCGCACCGCTGGGCTCGGTGGTCGTGCAGCGATCGGAATTGCGTGCACGCATCGAAGAATTCACCCAGCGATGTATCGAGGCGCTGGCCCTGCGAACCACTCCGTTTCACCTCGAGCTGTTCGTGACCGCCGATGACGAGTTGGTGTTCCTCGAGGTCGGCGGGCGGGTGGGTGGGGCCGAGGTACCCCACCTGCTGAACAAGCTCTTCGGCATCAATCTCTACGAGGTGTGGCTCAGAGCGCTTGCCGAGCAACCGGTTCCGTCGCTGGTCAAGGTCGGCGATCCCTCCGGCGGCTGGCTGGTGGTGCCGAAACCCGACCGTTGCGTGCGGGTCGTCGAGGCGGGCTCCATGCGCGCCGAGGTGCCGATCATCTGGCGCGAGCTGCTGCCCGCGCCGGGCGAGGTGCTGGATCCGGGAGGTTCCTACGATGCCGTGCACTCCGGCCGGTTCATCGTGCTGCACGACGACGAACACGCGGCCGAGGCCGGCATCCGAAAGATCATCGACGACTTCTGCTTCGAGGCGGTACCGGTATGACCGAGCACGATGACCTGAATCTGTTCCAGCGCTTGATCGCTCACCTGTCCGATGTCGAGCGGCGCGGCATCGACGCTGTCGGCGCGGCATTGATCGACGCGGCCGGTGGCATCGACCGGATCGGTGACTACAAGGTCATGGTCGCCTATGGCGGCGGCAAGGACAGCACCTATGTCGTCGCCATCGTCCGCGCTGTCCAGTTGCGGGTGCAGCTCGACCACGGTCGCACGTTCACGCTGCGGGTGGCGAATATGAGACACGCGGGTGTGCCCACCGCGGTGATGGAGAACATCGACCGGGTGTACGCGGCGTTGCGGATGCTCGACGACGACCGGACCGAGCTCCTCACCGTCGACCGCACCGAGATCCGGCGGTTCCGGGTCGACCTGCCGTTGCCGGAGAGCGTGGTCACCGTCAATCGGCTCGACGTGCTCATGAACGGCCACCGATCGGCCGGTGACGGTCGGCCGACGTTCTGCAACAGCTGCAATCTCGCGGTCGCGGACTTCTACGGCCGGGCGGGCTGGTGGGACGGGGGCGTCGACGCGATCATGACGGGCGACTCCCGGCGTGAGCAGGCGCTGTACGCCGCGTGGATCCGACGGCTGGCTCGCGAGACCGGAGTCGAGCCGGATCGCACTGGGACACTGGACTTCTCGCAGCTGCTGACCGCGCTGCGCGGTATCGGCGACGCCTACTACCGTGAGTTGTTCGGCGACGGTGACGACGTGGTGCTGGCCGAGCGTTCGGTCGCCGTCGGCAACCGGACGATCCAGCCGCGCTTCGTCTCCATCTACGACGTGGTGAGCTATCGCGTGCACGATCACTGGGACCTGATCGTCGACTTCCTCGGATTCCGATTCGACGACCTGGCCTTCAGCTTCACCGAGTCCGATTGCGCGAACCCCACACTGATGGCTCATCTGCGTGGACTGCGAGCCGAGCTGGTCGACGGACGCGGTTACGCGGCCGGAATCGGCGAGTACCTGGAGTTCGCCGAGTCGATGATGCGCAAGAAGGAGATGCCCGACCGGCTCATCGCGTTGGCCCTTGGCCGATACGACTCGCCGACGAAGATCAGCGAACGCCGAGCCCTCGCCGCGGACTACGCCCTGCGAGCGTTCGGCCTCTCGGAGTCGGCCATGGCGGCAATCGTGTTCTCCCCCTTCACCGACCAGGGGCAGCGCCTCGCGGCCTTCCTCGAACGGTGCCATGCCGACCATCTCGACAGACTGGACCGGTATCACGCGGCCTTGCGAGCCGAGCCGGGCACCGAATCCGAGGCCGACTGGCTCGCCGGGGTTTCCGGGCTGTCGATCGCGCTGCTGCGCACGCTCTACCACGATGCCCTGGTCGATTTCTCCCGACGCGACACCGTCATGGCGCGGGTGCGCTCCGGTGACCCGCACAAACAGCAGGTGCGGACGGTCGATCCACGCACGGGCGCGCCCGTTGTCGAGCTGATCTCGGGGCGCTGAGGTGAGCCGATTCGATCGCTTCGTCGCCGACAGCGCCCGCCTCGGTCGGCTGGTTGTCCAGCCGCGGATGGGATTCGGACGTCCGCCGGACATGCTGGCCGGGCTGGCCCAGCTCGCCCTGCTGGACTTCCCTGTCGTGGGGACACTGACCGTGGACAGCTATACCCGCGTCGGCGACCACCACACCCCGCTGGCGCAGCTCGCAGCCGGCATCGAGCTGAACGGCTACCCGCTGGTGTCGCATCCGGTCGAGGTCACCCGGGCCATGCTCGACCAGTTGCCCGGTCCCGCGTTTCCGGTACAGGTGCGGCACGGTACCGCGCTGCCGCTGCACATCTTTCGCCGGCTGGTCGAGGTCGGATTGGATGTCACCGAGGGCGGGCCGGTGTCCTACTGTCTGCCGTACAGTCGGCTGCCGCTCGCGGACACCGTCGCCGCGTGGTCGCAAGGTTGCCGATTCCTGGCGGGCGAAACCGAGTCGTGCCATATCGAGAGTTTCGGTGGATGTCTGCTGGGGCAGCTGTGCCCGCCGTCGCTGCTGGTGGCGATGACCGTGCTGGAAGGGTGTTTCTTCCGGCAGCACGGGATAGGGCATCTGTCCCTCAGCTACGCCCAGGGGACCCTGCCCGAGCAGGACCGAGGGGCGATGCTGGCCTTACGAGAGCTGGCGCAGGACTACCTGGCGGACACGACCTGGCACATCGTGCTCTACACCTACATGGGGTTGTTCCCGAGGACTCCGAACGGCGCCACCCGATTGATCCGGGACAGCGCCGTGCTGGCGCGCGATGCCGGGTGCGAGCGGTTGATCGTGAAAACGGTATCGGAGGCATGGCAGATTCCGTCCGTGTCGGAGAATGTGGCCGCCCTGCGGCTCGCGTCGGCGGAGTCCGCCGGCCCGCCCGCCCCCGCTACCGAGGCCGACTTCGGCTACCGCGAGGAGATCCTGGCCGAGGCACGGTCGCTGATCGACGCGGTACTCGGCCTCCATCGTGATGTCGGCACCGCCTTGGTCGAGGCCTTCGCCAGGGGCCTGCTCGACGTTCCGTTCTGCTTGCACCAGGACAACGCCGGAGCAACAACCTGCCTGATCGACGAGCGAGGTGCCTTGGTCTGGGGATCGCGGGGCCGACTTCCGTTGCCCGCCGGGCCTACCCGCGCCGAGCAGGGCGAGCTGACCTCGGACCGTCTGTTCGGCATGCTCAACCACGTCGCGCGCCACTATGACGACCTACCCGACCACGCACTGGACCCGCGATGACCGCGGACAGGAAGGCCCGCCCCACCATGGTTTTGGTGGATGCGCTGTCCACCGGCGCGTTGCTCGCCGAGCGTGCCGCGGCCGACTATCGCCTGGTGCACGTGCGGTCACGACCGGAACTGCCCGAGGTCTTCGCCGCGAGCCTGCCTACCGATCTCTTCGCGGCGGACCTGAGCTACGCGGACAACAGCGGTGACGTCCTGTACCGGCTCGCGGCAGACGATCCGGTGGCGGTGATCCCGGCCAGCGAATTCGGGGTCGAAGCCGCCGACGAGATCGCGGACAAACTCGGGGTGCGCGGCAACGATCCGGCGTTTTCCCAGATCCGGCGGGACAAGTTCCCCATGCACGAGGCAGTGGCCGCGGCGGGTCTGCGCATCGCGGGGCAGTATCGGAGCAGCGATGCCGACGCCGTGCTGCGGTGGCGCCGCGACGGGGGCTCGCAACGCATTGTGGTCAAGCCGTTGGACAGCGCGGGATCCGACGATGTCTTCGTGTGCGAGACCGATGACGATGTGCGCGCGGCGGTCGCGACCATCATGGGTAAGACGAACCTGATGCTTCGGGCCAACAGCGCCGTGCTCGCCCAGGAATATCTCGACGGCGTCGAATTCGTCGTCAACTCGGTCAGTCGAGACGGAACGCACTGGTTCACCGATGCGTGGATCTGCCACAAGCGGACGGTGGCGGGCGGACACAGAATCTATGACTTCGAGGATCTGCTCCCGCCGGATGACCGACGACTGCCCGCGATACTCGCCTACGTCCGCGGCTGTCTGGACGCGCTCGGCATAGTCAACGGACCTGCGCACACCGAGCTGATCCGGACCGGTGACGGCCCGGTGCTGCTCGAGACCGGGGCCAGACTGTCGGGGTTGGCCAACCCCGCGGCACTGGATCGGTGCACGGGCGCCAATCAGGTCGACCTGACCTTGGACTGCTACGCCGGATCTGGCCGAACCTTGGCCGGGCGGCCGTCGCTGTACGTCCGCCGCGCGGCAGCCCGGTGCGTGAATCTCATCGCCCACCGACAGCTTCCGTTCCCCCGGGCGAGGCTCGCCGAGGAGCTGGCCGGGCTGCCCGGGTTCGAAAGCGTGCGCTTTCGGATGGGCGAGCGGGAGCCGACCACACCGACGGTCGACCTCAACTCCTCGCCCGGCGCGGTGTTCTTCGTCGACCGCGACGCCGCGCGGATACAGAAATCCTATGCGGCGCTACGGCGCCTCGAACACCGTGTGCTGTAGCCGACCGACCGATCATGGTTCGTTCAGGGAGATAGTGTGAGTACTGAATCGACGACGCCCGTTCCGCCCGCCCCGTATACCCACCTGACATCGCCACGTACTGTCGCGGCCTTGACGCTGCAGGCGAGCTTCCTCGCCGGAGCGCGGGAATTCCTCACGGCCGAAGGATTCACCGAACTGCTGCCACCGATCATCGGACCGGTGACCGACCCGGGCGCGCGCGGCGCCAAGCAGGTCGACATCGATTACTACGGGCATCGGTACAAACTGATGACCAGTGGGATTCTCTACAAGCAGGCATCTTTGCTCAGCTTCGACAAGATCTTCTGCCTGGCGCCCAATGTCCGGCTCGAACCACTGGAGACAGCGGTGACCCACCGGCACCTGGTGGAGTTCCATCAGCTCGATGTGGAGTTCGCCGGGGGGTCTCGTGACGAGGCGATGGCGCTGGCCGAACGGCTGACCCGGCATTGCGTCACCCATGTGCTGGCGACGAGCGGCCGAGAACTCGAGGCTCTCGGCCGAGATCGGGCCGAACTCGCGAAGACTGTTGCCCTGCCCTACGGTCGGCTCCCGCATACAGAGGTGGTCGGCGAGCTGCGCCGGCTCGGACACCCGCAGGACGACTTCACCGAAATCGACTGGCGTGGAGAGGAACTCATCTCCGCGACGAGGAGCGACCCGTTCTTCATCACCGACTACCCGAAGGGGTCGCGGGGGTTCTACGACCGGGAGTCCCCTCATGAACTCGGGGTACTGCGCAACTTCGACCTGATCTTTCCCGCCGGGTTCGGGGAAATGATGAGCGGCAGTGAGCGGGAAACGGACTATGCCCGGGTGCTGCGGCGAATCAGGGAGACCGGTGAGAATCCCGCGAAATACGACTGGTATCTCACGCTGGTCCGCGCCGGGCTGCCGCCGAGTGCCGGATTCGGGCTCGGTGTCGAGCGGTTCACTCGGTTCCTCGGCGGGCTGGATGCGGTCTGGCAGGGCACGGCCTATCCCAAGCTGCCAGGGCAGGCGCGGCCGTGATCGGCTCCGACGATGCGGTATCGGCCCTGTCCGCGACCGGATTCCCGGAGCACGAGGTGCGCCGCCGAGCGCGGACGGGGCTCGGCGCGGCCTTTCCCGCCATGACCCACTACGGTTCGGCGCTGTTCGGTGAGCTCGCCCCCGTGGCAGCGACCGACGCGCTCGATCGCGCACGGCTGGTACCGCCGATCTTCGTCCCGAAACGGATGGCCGCGCTGATCGAACTCGGTCGCGAGCCGCTTCCGGGCGACGTGGACCTCACCACTGTGATCGGTGGGTTGAACGCGACCGCGCCGATCTATATCTCGGCATTCGGCTCGACCGCGGCCGCCTCTGGCGATCTGGGCATCGCGGTCGCGGCACAGGCCGCCGCGGCTGGGATTCCCATGGTGATCGGCGAGAACATCGTCCCGGTATCCGGATACGGCAGGGTGATCGACGAGGAAGCGAGCTCCCTGCTGTCGCGGATCGCCGAGTACGCCGCCTCGGTGCCCGACGGGTTCGGCGGTGTCGTCGTGCAGCAGAGCACCGAAGACGCCGACGCCGAGGTGTGGAACCTGGTCTACAGCGATCCCACCGCCGCGGCGCTGTCGGCGACCGGCCGCCTGGCGTTCGAGCTCAAGGTCGGCCAGGGTGCCAAGCCCGGGCTGGGCGGCATGACCATGGTGTCGCGAGAACAGGCGGCGCACCTGGCGGCGCAGTACGACCTGGTCGACATCTACGGTGGCGCGCAGACGCCCGTCTTGCGCTGTGGCACACCGGGCACCTTCGACGAAGAGATCCTGCGACGGCAGATCATGTTGATGCGCAACAACTATCCGCGGTGCCGGGTATGGGTGAAGCTACCGCCTGCCCGCGATGTGCATCGGGCGGCGGCCCTCGCCTGGGCTGCCGGTGCCGACGCGGTCACCGTCGACGGTGCCGAGGGCGGGACGGGCTGGGCACCACTGGGTTTTCTCGGTCAGGTCGGCTTGCCGTTGGCGGAATGCCTGCGCCGCATCGATGCCGGGGACAACAGCTTGCTGGCGTCGGGCCGGATCTGGGAGGGCGGTCGAGCGGTGAAATGCCTTGCCCTCGGTGCGTCGGCCGTCGGCCTCGGACGCGCGGCGCTGATCGCGGCAGACGAGGACCCCGACCAGGGTTTGACCGGGCTGCTCGATTGCTTGGCTTTCGAGCTGCGTCTCATGATCAGCGCGCTCGGCTGCTACCGAGTCGGTGATCTCGGAACCGGCGATGTCTGGTTTCCCGGCGCCGACGAGCAGCGATGAACAGGTCGGATATCGAAAGGATGTAAATGGTGGACAACGCTACCCAGCGAACGGTGGCCGTTCTCGGGGCAGGGGGCATCGGCGGACTGATCGGGGCGCTGCTGGCCAAGGCCGGCCATCGCGTGATCATCGTGGGACAACCGGACACCGTTGACGCGGTGCGCGCCGACGGCATTCGGGTGCGCAGTGCGCAGTTCGGGCAGTTCAGGGTCGATGTCGAGGCCGACACCGAACTGCGACAGCAGGTCGACGCGTGCCTGATCGCCGTGAAGCAGCCGGACCTGATGACGGCGGTGGACCGGATCGATCCCGACGTCGCGGGTGCGGCGTTGCTCGTTCCGCTGCTCAACGGGATCGAGCACCCCGGCCTTCTCCGGCGCCGGTACCGGCCGGAACTGGTTGTGCCGGGGGTGATCCGGGTCGAATCGACGCGAAGCGAACCCGGCGTGATCGTGCACGGCAGTTCGTTCGCCGAGATCGATCTCGCGGGTCACGACGGCGTGCGCGAGCGGATCGCCGCACTGGCAGCGGTACTGGCCGACGCGGGCATACCCACCTCCGTCGAGGAGGACGAGACCGCGATGCTGTGGCGAAAGCTCTTCGTATTGGCGCCGTTCGCGCTGATGACGACCCACTATCGCGTCTCGATCGGGGTCGTCAGGACCGCACACCGAGAGGAGTTGATCGCGGTGCTCGGTGAGATCGCCGAGATCATGGGCGCCTGCGGTATCCCCGCGGATATCGGTGCGGCACTGCGCTTCTACGATTCCTTTCCCGCCGGGGCCATGTCGTCGATGCAGCGTGACGCGCAAGCGCGGCGTCCACTGGAATCCGATGCCATCGGTGGTGCCTTGCTGCGAATCAGCGCAGCGCACGCGGTCCCGGCGCCATTGACGGACCGTCTGGTGCGTGCGGTGGACGCGGGCTGAGCGCCTACCCCGGTGCGCGCGAGGTGGAAAGATTCCCGGCCACCGGTGCGGGGTCCCCGATGTCGAGGATCCGGGCCAGATTGACAGTCCACCATCGGATCTGAGGCTGCCAGTCCTCGGAATCCTGCCCGGTGAGCCCGGCGCTACGACGGAAGACCGACCCGTAGGCGGATTCCGTCGCCACGGCCTGGTGGAGTGCCGCGACGGCGAGTCGGGTGTCGTCGACGGGGATGCCCGCACCGTTGCCGGGGCGCAGTGCGTGCAGCGCCTCGACAACCGGATTCAGCATCCCGGATCCGGGATCCCGCCATCCGGCGGCATGCAGCGCGATGGCCAACTCGCCGTATCCCTGCCGATAGAACGTCGCGAGGGTTTCCACGAATCCACCGAGGTCCGCCGGCTGAACCAGACAGGATTCCACCACCTGTTGCAGTCCTGTTCCGACCTTGGTGCCGCCGTGGTGCAGTAAGGCCTCCAGGAGGCGATCGCGAGTCCCGAAGTGGTATCCGAGACCCGCGTCGGTCATGCCGACACTAGCGGCGACGGCGCGGACATGAACGGCGGCGACACCGCCTTCCGCCAGGAGGCGCTCGGCGGCATCAAGGATCAGCCGCCGCGCCTCCTCCGGCGTGCGGCGCACACGGGGAGTAGTCATGTCGCCATCTTACCTTGACGGGTCAAAGTAATCGGCTTAGGCTACGAACGGGCGGGGTTTCGATGCGGAAACTGCGCGCATGATCACCGTAACCTGTTGCCGGACAGTGCATTATGCATTCACTGCTTTGTCGGGTCGAACTTTCGACGACAACGTGGGCAACGCGGAAGGACTCACATGAACGAGCCCATGACCCCCTGTCTGCGGCAGCTCGAACGTCCCGACGGCGCCATCCTGCGTGGGCGGGTGGTCGGTACGGGCCCGACTGTCCTGCTCCTGCACGCAGGCGGTGAGCGATCCGAAGTCTGGGATCCGGTGGTCGGCAGTCTTGTCGCGGCGGGCTATCGGTGCGTCACCTTCGATCTCCGCGGGCACGGCGACAGTGGCGGTTCCGCGCGGTCGACGGCGATGTGCGCGGCCGACATCGCCGCGATGGTGCGCACCGAACTGTCCGGATGCATTGTCGTCGGAGCGTCGCTGGGGGGAGTGGCCGCACTGATCGCCCTCGAGGACGCCGAGGTGCGCGCCCGGGTCGGTGGGTTGGTGCTCGTAGATGTCGTGCCCACCATGGATCCCGACCGCGTACTCGAATTCCTCACCGCGACAACCGCGTACGGCCGGTATGCCGAGATCGTCGACGACGTCCTCGCGCATGTTCCACAGCTCCGGCGGGCCGCCGAGGTCCTCGACGTGCCCGTCCTGCTTGTGCGGGCCGACGGCAGAACACCGGTCGCCGACGACGACGTCGCGGGGTTTCTGCAGTTGGCGCCGCACGCAAGGGTCATTCAGATCCTGGGCGCTGGGCACCTGGTGGCCAGGGATTGTCCCGAGGATCTCGCCGAGACCATCGCCCGGTGGCCGCCACTGGCGCTGCAGCGCTACCTCCGGCTCGGTTGACTCGCCGACCGGCTCACTCCTGAACCGAATTCTCCTCAGTACACATCGTCATCTCAGGTCAAGGGTCTATGAAATGGCTGCGAGTCCGGAACCGAAGATCCCGAAATCCCACCCAACGAGAATCGCCGCCGTCGATGGCGGCGTCGGACGACTGCCGTGCTGTCGCATGCTGATCGTCGAGTCCTCCTGCCACGCGATGAATATCGACTTCCTGGCGGCGATCAGGCCGAATCGGCAGATCGCGTTGGCCCCGATCTCGGGGATGGTGGACAAGGCCAGGAGCTGGCGGCCGGACATCGTGCTGCTCGACGCGGCGACGGGCCCGGAAGCCGGGCTCGCCACCATTGTGCGGGGGCTGCGCTCACTCGACCGGCAACCGCACATCGCACTGCTCGTCCCCCAGGACGCGGCGCGAACGACGCTCGAGGTCGACGTCTTGCTGGCCGCGGATTTCCACGCGAACGCAATACTCGACGCGCTGGACGTGGCGGCCTCGGGAATAATCGTGACCACCACGATCATCGAGCAGGTGGATCACATCGAACCGGACCACATTGCTTACCAACGTCTTTCGCTGCTGACAAGTCGCGAAAGAGAGATTCTTCGTCTCGTCGTCGACGGGCTGTCCAATCGTGAAGTCGGCGCCCGGCTGTTCATCAGTGCGGATACCGTGAAAGAACATGTGAGCAGGATTCTCGCCAAGCTCCAGGTGAATAGCCGCATCGCGGCGGCAGTCGTCGCGGTACGCGCGGAATCATGGCGGTTGTCGGCCTGAAAGCGGACGAAGTGTGGGGCGGCTGCCCGCCCCACACTTCAACGCCTGTTCAGTCGGTCATGAATTCGGCAATTGCATTACCTGGATCGTCGAGATCGCTGTGGCCGCGAGTTTGTTGTTCCCGTTGTGCGCCTCGGCGGCGAGGTAGATCACCGATCGGCCCGGCTTGCGAACCGTCGCCTTCAAGGTCAGGCTTTCACCGACGAATACCGGGCGCATGAAATGCGTCGTCAGTTCCATGGTTGTCGTCGGGTTCTTCGAGGTCAGATAGCTGAGTGGGGCCATCAGGTCGTCGAACATGGCTGCCAGGAAACCTCCCTGGAGCAGGCCCATGACATTGCCGTACTCGGCCGGGATCTTCACTGTCGCCGAGAGTGATTGTCCGACCACGAATTCCTCGTACTGCAAACCGAGGGTGGTCGTCGACGGTGGGGGCAGCGCGAGCTCGACTCCCGGCGGAATCGGAAGATTATCGAATGCGGCGATCGCGTGCTCGACAATCGCGTCGTGTCCGGTGATGACGGTTTCCTCGGCCATGAACAGCTCCTCTATCGCATCGGACGATTTCTCAGGGCGCGTTTTCTCGGTTCCCGCTAGCCCGCGGTCGGGTCTGTCAACGGAAGCGGGGGAATTCCCGGCCACGGTGCGGGCCGACGCGCCGGCATTACTTTGCTGTGGAAGTTGCAGTGCCACTACGCATTTCCACTGGCGAGCCTACCCGAATAGCGACCGGTAATGAGCAGGTCGGTGACATCGCGTTCGGGTAGGCGCGCGCGAGTTTCACGCGCCGGGCGACGCCTTCGCCTCGGTAGTAGCCGCCAGTGCGGAGAAGTACATCTGCTGGGCGACCTCGGCGATCAGGTCCCAGCGTTCCCACGTCATCGGGGTCGGCTCGGTATCGGGGACGAACCGGTACCGCGACAGGTCGGTCATCCCCTTGTACTGCGCCAGGACTTCGTCGTCCATCAGAGCGTTTCCGGTGAACGTCGCCGGGTCCTGTTCCAGGACAGCCAGGATGGCATCGACGACGATGTCCTCGGTTCGCCAATCCGCCGGGCTACCGATGCCGAGATTCTGGGTCGCGAGGGTGCCGATCAGCGTGCGCGTCCAGATCGTGTTGCAGGCGATGCCGTCCGCCGCGATCTCTTTTCCCAGACCGAGGGTCAGTAGGGTGGCGTTGAGTTTCGACGACATGTAGGCCACCTTGCCGCCCATGCGCTGGAGGCCCGCTGGATCCAGCGGGGGGCTGAGGTTGACGATGTGGCCCCACCCACCCTGGCGCATATGCGGAATGCAGTGGTGCGCCAGCAGGAACGGAGCCCTGGCGTTGATGGCCATCACCAGGTCGTATCGCTTGTGTGGGGTGTGCTCGACCGACTGCAACCACATGGCACCCGCGTTGTTGACCAGGATGTCGAGTCGGCCGAACCGCTCGATCGTCCGGTCCACCAGGTTCTTCAAGTCCGCCTCGTCGCGGACATCGCAGCGCACGCCGAGGGCCTGTGCGCCTCGTTCCTCGATCTCCCGCACCGTATCCGGCACGCTGCCGGGCAGTCGGCCACCGGCCTCCATCGTCTTCGCACCGATGACGATGGACGCGCCGCGTTCGGCGAGCGCCAGCGCCAGCGCCTTGCCGATTCCACGACTGCCGCCGGTGATGACGGCTACCCGGCCTTCGAACTGTGTCACTTTTCCGCTCCTCTCGGTCTGTTCGGTCACCGGCTGCCGGCGACTGCCGGTGACCTTGTCGGCAGGTCGAACCGCGCGCCGACCTCCTGCTCGAAGGAGTCCGCCCACGCTTCCAGCCGGTCGACATTGCGCCGCATATCGCGGAACGTCTGATCGGCGGTCTTCTCGGTGAGCAGGTCGAGGTGCAGCTGCGCGCAGATCGGCACCTTGCTGTATTCCACGAACAAGTACTTGTCCGGCTGCGGGGCCTGCGCGCCGAAAGCGCGCAGATTCGCCTGCATGCGAGCCTGAATTCCCTTGAATCGGCTAGCGATCGGATGGAATTCGGCCGCCGCGTCTTCGTTGCCGATCAACCCTCGGAACAGCAGTTGCGAAGGCAATGCCCAGTAGAACGAGGTATCCCACATCACCTTCGTGAACATGGCGGGGGCGCTGCCGAAAATCGAGTAGTTCTGGTGGTACATCCCTAGATAGTTCGGCCACATGTCCTCGAGCATCAGCTGATTGAAGGTCTGGGCGACCTCGGCGGTCAGCCGGCCCCGGCGATCGAGTTCGATCATGCGTGTGGTGATCGTGTTGGTGTAGGCGATGTAGTCCGACCCCGGGCTGTAGAAGGCATCGAGGAAGATGCCTGCCTCGCCGACGCAGGCCCATCGCTGATGGGAGAAGATCTGCTTCGAGGCGTAACTCGCGTTGCGCACCTGCAAGAAGTCGAGCTGCTCGGCACCGTCGATGAACGAGGCCAGCGTCGGCTCGTGCTCGCCGATCCACTGCCGGGCCTTCTTCTCGGTTCCGTAGGTGCTGAACGGGTGGATCGTGTCGTCGGTGACGATGCCGACGCTGGTGTTCCCGGAGGACAGCGGGATCATCCACACCCAGTACCCGGTGCCCATCAGATGATTGGTGGAGAACCATCGGCGTTCCTGCGTGGGCGGCCGCCACGCCGGGTTCGTGGTGTCGGTCATTCGCTCCACGTCGTATTCGCCGCGAAAGCGCCACCACGCCGAATTGATCTTGTGCGGGCTCGGCGCGCTCAGGCCGAGTTTGCGCTGCAACAGCCGCTGCCTGCCCGATGCGTCGACGACGAAGCGCGCCCGCACCTGCTGTTCGCCGCTCTCGCCGTCCACCTCGAAGTGCACGATGTGGTCCGCGTCGGAGTCGGAGAGCTCGATGTCGAGAACCTTCGCCCGCTCGATGAGATCGGTCCCGAGCTCGTGGATTCCCTCACGCAGGTCTCGTTCGAATCGGCCGCGGTCGATCTGATAGGACGTCACCCGCGGGAACCGCCGGGCCCCCAGCTCCGGCCGAATCTCGAGCGGGCCCTGCGAATCTCCGAAGAACATTCGTAGTCCGAGTTTGTGCAGGTGCCGCCGATTCAAGTACCCGGTGAGGCCGAGCTGTTCGCCGAAGTAGTGGGCACCGCCCTCGACCGTCGCCTCACCCACCTTGAACGCGCCGTCCCGGATTTCGCGTCCACTGCGCTCCAAGACCAGTACCGAGAGGTCGGGCATGGTCCGCGCGAGCTGTCGTGACAGTGTCAGCCCGGCCAGGCCGCCACCACAGATCACGACGTCGTACCGCTTTGTCTGTTCCATCGTTGTTCCCCGTTCGAGATGTTGAACTGTGTTCGGCTCAGCGCCCGTACGCCAGGCTGGTGAAATCCGGGAAGGCGTCCTCGACGGACAGCTCCTCGGCGAGCGTGCGCAGCACACTCGGGTCCGCGTTCTGGATGAACAGGTGACCACCGGGCACCGACGACAGCGAGAACCCGCCGCTGGTCAACTTGCCCCAGCCCTGCATCTGGTCGTCGTCGAACACCGGGTCATCGGCGCCGCGCAGCACCGAGATCGGGGCTCGCAGCGTGTATCCGTGCTCGAATCGGTAGTCGCCGAGCATCTTCAGATCCGCCCGGATCGACGGGAGCCAATGCAGGATCGACGCTTCCTCGGCTACCGGGATGTCGAGCAGCTTGTTGTCGCGCAGGACCTCGAGTACCCGGCTGTCGGACGCGCTGTCGAGATCGAAGCCGTCGCGGATGTGGGCCAGATTCCGCACGTACTTCTCGACCAGTGTCGGAGCAGGCCAGCCACCGATCACGAGCTTCATCGGCACCTCGTTGTAATGCTGTTCGAGGTATTTGGTGAGCTCGTAGGCGAGCAGCCCGCCCATGCTGTGCCCATAGATCACGAAGGTTCGGTCGAGGTAGGGCAGCATCGCCTCGGCCAGCTGGGCGACGAACTCCGGCATCGAGTCCACCGCGGCGTCGTCGAGTCGCTCCTCACGGCCGGGGAACTGGACTCCCACCGTCTCGACGGAGTCGGGCAGGTGGCCGGGCCACGGGGTGAACACCGAGGCGCCACCACCGACGAAGGGCAGCGCGAACAGTCGGATCGAGGCGGTGTTGGACCGGCCGACCACGGTGCGCATCCAGCGTTCCGGGCCGGTGGCCTCCACCGGCGCCGGCGCGACGCCGCTGGATTCGCCGTTGACCTGCGCGAGGACCTCCCCGGCCAGTTCGGTGATCGTCGGACCGCGCATCAGGCCCATGGTCGGGAAGTCGATCTCCAGGTGCTTGGCCAGCATGTTGCGGATCTGGCCCGCCATCAGCGAGTCCATCCCGAGGTCGGTCAGGCCGACATCGCGGGCCAGGCGCTCGACGGGCATGTCGAAGATCCGCGAGATCTGCTGTGCCAGTGCTGTTGTCAGTCGTGGCAGGCGGTCTTCGTCGGTGAGCTCGAACAGCTCCGTGCGCAGTCCCTCGGTGCCGAACGCGGCAGCCGAACCCGCGGTGTCGTGCACCGCGAGATGCGCGAGCCGCGGCGAACTCCGCACGATCGGCATGACCTGGTTCATCTTCGCCCAGTTCACCCCGAAGACGCTGGCGCGTTCGACGCCATGAACCAAGCAGCGGCCGATGAAGTCGAGCGCGTGGTCGGGCGAGATCGATGTCCATCCCAGCCACGACAGCGTGTCCAGCTTGTTGCGCGCGACGAACCCTACTTCGCCGATCGCACCCCAGTTGACGGTGAGCGCGGGCAACCCGAGCTGGTGGCGATGGACGGCCAGCGCGTCGAGGAATCCGTTGGCCGCGGCGTAGTTGGCCTGGCCGGGCGTGCCGACATTCCAGCTCATCGACGAGAACATCACGAACGCGTCCAGGTCGAGCGCCCTGGTGTGGGTGTGCAGATGCCAGGCGCCGTCGACCTTCGGTCGCACGGCCCGCAGGAACTCCTCCTCGGTCATCGTGGCGAGCGGGCCGTCGGCGATGACCATAGCGGCGTGGTAGACACCGCGCAGCGGCGGGAGCGTCGATATCCGCTCCAGCATGCTCACGACCTCGGCTTCGACCGAGACATCGGCTCGTTCGAGCACCACGTCGACGCCCGCGGCGCGCAAGCCGGCGATCTGCTGCTCGTTCTCGGCATCCACTTGCGCTCGACGGCCGACGAGCACGATGGTGCGCGCGCCCTTGCCCGCGAGCCACTGCGCGGTGCGCAGGCCGAAGCCGGTGTAGCCACCGGTGATCAGGTAGGTGCCGTCGGGATCGAAGGATTGCGCGTCGGTGGCGCCCGGATGGACGAGTACCTCGGTGTCGGCATCGAATTCGACGACGACCTTGCCGATCTGGTGGGCTCCCGCCATGTACCGGAAGGCCGAGGACACCTGCGCGGCAGCGAAATCAGTGTGCGGCAAGCTGGGCAATGTGCCCGCGGTGACGTGCTCGAGGACCGCGGTCATCGCCTCACGACAGCGGGCGGGCGACTCGAGCAACATGCGGTCGATGTCGACGGCCGAGTAGCTCAGGTTGTTGCCGAACGGCTTCAATCCCAGCTTGTAGTCCTCGTAGATGTCCTTCTTGCCGATCTCGATGAACCGGCCGTGCGAGTGCAGCAGCTCCAGGCTCTTCGGAATGGTCTCGCCCTGTAGCGAATTCAATACGATGTCGACGCCGTCGTAGCGCCGGCGGATCTCGTCGGCGAAGGACAGCGAACGAGAATCGAAGACCCCTTCCACACCGAGCGAGCTCAGATACTCCCGCTTCTCCGGGCTGCCCGCGGTCGCGAGAACCGTCGCGCCGAGCCGCTGCGCGATGTGCAGCGCGGCCAGGCCGACACCACCGGCGGCGGCGTGTACGAGTACTCGATCGCCCGCACGCAGGCGGCCCACCTCGACCAACGCGTACCACGCGGTCAGGTAGGCCATCGGCAGCGTCGCCGCGTCCGCGGCCGACAGGTTGGCCGGTGCCGGGTACACGTGTTGCGCCGGGGTGACCACCGCCGAACCGAAACAACCACGGGCGAAGGCGATCACCTCGTCACCGGGAGCGAAGGAAGTGACCCGCGAGCCGACCTGGATCACCCGGCCCGCGCACTCCACGCCGATGTTCCTGTCGTAGAAGCCACCGGAGACCGCGCCGTCGGACAGCACGCCGAGGGTCAGCATGATGTCGCGGAAGTTCAGGCCGGTCGCCGCCGGACGGATGACGACATCGTCCGGGCCGACGGCAGGCAGTGTCGCGCTCTCGTAGCGGAGTTCGTCGATGCCGGATGCGGCGGGAACGGGCAAGACGAACGGGCGTTCGCCGGCTGGGGTGGTCGAGATCGCGGTCGAGGCCTCGAATTCGGCGAGTGAGAGATGCTCGAAGCGGTCGATGAAGCGGGCCGCACCGCGGAAGGCGACCTCTTCCTCCAGGGTCCGCACGTGCAACAGTTCGTCGAACAGTTGCGCCGAGCGAGCGTCGGCTCCTGAGCCGGGATCGAAGTCGATGATCTTGGCCCGCAGGCTGCTGTGCTCGCTGAGCAGCACCCGCAGGATGCCCCAGCTCGGCAGCTGTGACGGGGCGGTGCGGTCACCCGGCACGACGACCGGACCGCCGGCCGTTGCCACCCAGAACCGCGGCGCGGCAACCCAATCCAGCTGATCTACCGCTTGCGCCGCCGCGATCACGCTGTACGCGCCGTGCCGCTCCACCTCGGTGAGCAGTTCGGCCGTGAGTTCGGCCGCGGCGAAGTCCAGATTCCACAGGTGCACGACGCCGGCCACCGCGCCCGCCGAGCCCCGAACCTGCTCGAGGACGCGCCGAAGGTCGGTAGCGCTGGTCGGGTCGACCTGGAAGCTGTGGTCGTCGAGCTGTTCGAAGGACGCTGCGCGAGTGACCATCACACTGCCCGCCGCGGACGCACCGAGCCGGGCGAGGAAGTCCTCGGCGACGCCGTCGGCGTCGGCCAGCACCACCCACGGGCCCGGCTCGATGCGCGGCTGATGGGGGGTGAGGTCGCGGTGCGGTGCCCGCGCCGCGATCACCGAGCAGCCGGTCTGCTCGGTACCGGTCATGTCGGAGAAGATCTGGACGTGTTCGAAGCCGACGCCCGGCAGGAACTCCTGCCAGGTTGCCTCCGACAGCAACGGATAGTGGGGCCGCAGGTCGTGGTCGGTGAACCGCCACCACCCGTCGGTCATGCCGAAGGTCAAGTCGACCCAGTGCGGTGGGTTGGTCTCCTCGACGACGAGCATCAGTCCGCCGGAGGTGAGGAGCTGGTCGACATTGCCGAGCGTGACCCGCAGATCCTCGGTGGCGTGCAGCACGTTCGCCGCGACGACGATGTCGAAATAGTGCTGGTCGAAGCCTTGCTCGACGATGTCCTTCTCGATGTCGAGGATTCGGTAGTCCACGAAGCCGAACTCGGTGAAACGCCCTCGCGCCTTGTTCAGGAACAGTTGGCCGATATCGGTGAAGACGTATTCCGCGCGGTCGGCCGGCAATTCGTCCAGGATCCAGCCGGTGGTACCCGCCGTGCCCGCGCCGATTTCGAGCACCCGGATCGGCCGGTCCGCCGGCAGGGCCCGCACCGCCTCGGCGATCAGCTTCGCGACCGTGCGGTTGCACCGCTCGAACGAGAACGAGGTCTCGTAGAGGTCGACCACCGATTGGTACTCGGCCTGCGGGAAGATGAGCTCGATCGGGTTGACCTCGTCGCGAAGGACCGCGGCCTGCTCCGTGCCGCAGCGCTCCAGCACCGCGTACTCGGCCTCGCATTCGGGATGCTGCGCGCGCAATCTCGCGAGTACGGCAGCGGTGTCCACCCGTTCGGGGACCGTGCGCAACTGCCAGCCGTCGCCCTCGGTGCCGGTGATCGCGTGCCGGGACAGCAGTTCCAGCAGGCGGGCGAGGTAGTCGCGGTGCTTGTCGTGCACACCCAGCTCGTGGGCGATCTCGTCGAGGGTGAATCGTCGGCCGACGGCGAAGTCCATGCCGAGCTGATGGAACGCCTCGGTCACGTAGTCGATGCAGAGCTGGTTCATCGCCGCTTCGGTGCTCGCGTGGTACTCACGGTTGAGCGACCACGTGCGAACCTCGTCGAGGATCGGGTCGACCGCGGCCGCCAGCACCTCGGTGGGCGGCACGAAATCGGCGGGCAGCAGCGTCTTCAGGCGTACCGGTGCCGCGTGCCATCGGTACTCGTAGAGCCACTGCAGGAGCGAGTCGCGATCCTCGGTCGGCTGGGTGATCGACTTGCCTTTGAACCCCTCGAAGTGGGCAACCAGTGTGCCGTCTTCGTTGAGCAGCCACAGATCGCCCTCGCAGTAGGCGGGGTCGTCGAGGATGTTGGCTTGCCCGTAGCAATACACGCGCTTGCCCGCCGCGGCGTGGAAACTGAATCGTTTGATGTCGAACGGGATGTAGAGCGTCTTGTCATCGTTGTTCGGGTCGTTGCCCATCGCGATCGACAGCGACTGGAAGCAGGCATCGAGCAGTGCCGGATGGATCAGGTGGCGCGAGGCCTCGTCGCGGATGGCCTCCGGCGTGTCGATGCGCCCGAGCGAGCAGAGCTCGCCGTAGCGCAGCTGGGTGATCGCCCGGAATGTCGGGCCGAGCATGAGTCCGTTGTTCCGGAACTTCGCGAAGACCTTGTCGGGGTCGAATTCGAGCGGGCATTGCGCGTCGAGGTCGGCGAACGGCACGGGCAGTTCGGTGTCCGGTGCACCGCGGCGCACGGAACCGGACGAGTGCAGGATCCAGTCCTTGTCACCGTGCTGCAGGCTGTACACCCCGAAATGCATCGAGGCGGTCACCACCACCTGGACCCGCGGTGCGGGCCGGTCGTCGAAGGTGAAGAGCGGACGGCGGAATTCGACATTCTCGATCGAGTACTTGCCCGGCCCGAACGCTTCGGTCGAGCAGCCGACGACGAGGTCGAGATGACCCGCGCCGGGGAACACGATGGGGCCCTGGACCCGGTGGTCGTCGAGCCACGGGAACGTCGCGACGTCCATCGTCAGTTCCCACACGTGCTTGTCGGGTTCGTCGGCGAGCAGTGTGCGAGGACCGACGAGCGGGTGCCCGAGCGAGGGGAAACGTTCGCTGCGCGAGACCGGGGTTTCCAGCCAATAGGTCTCCCGTTGCCACGGATAGAACGGCACCGGCACGCGCCCGGCGTCGTCAGCGAAGACGGCCGCCCAGGTCGGGTCGTATCCGGCGGTGTACAGCGCGGCCAACGACGACAGCAGGGTCGCGCGGTCGCTCTGCTTCCGATGCAGCGACGGTACCGCGATACCGGAGGCCTGCTGCTTGTCCAGCAGTTCGGCGATGGCAGTCGAGTGGATGGGGTGCGGGCCCAGTTCGATGAAGGTGCGGTGCTGATCGCCGATGAGGCGGTCGAGGGCAGGGGCGAACCGGACGGGTTCGCGGATATTGCGCCACCAATACTCGGCGTCGAGCGCGCCGGTCGATACCACGTCGGCCGTCACCGTCGAATACATCGGCACCGTCGCCGGACCCGAGGTGATGCCCGCCAGCGAGGTGAGCAGTTCCTCGCGCAAGGGATCCATGTGGTGGCTGTGGAAGGCGACGCGCACCTGGAGCATGCGGCAGAAGATCCGGTCCTGCTCCAGTGCGTCCTTGATCTCTTCGAGGGCATCGGGATCGCCTGCCAGCGCGGTCGATTCCAGGCCGTTGAGCGCCGCGATCTCGACCCGCCCGCGATACCCGGTGATGCGCTGCTCCGCCGCGTGGTACGGCAGGCCGACGGCCAGCATCGTGCCCTTGCCGGAGGCTCGCTGCTGGACGCGGCTGCGGTGGAAGATCACCCGCACCGCGTCCTCGAACGACAGCGCGCCCGAGACGGCGGCGGCCGCCACCTCACCGATACTGTGACCGACGACGGCGTCGGGAACGATGCCCCAGCTCTGCCAGAGCTCGGCCAGGCCGAGCTGGACCGCGAACACCGCGGGTTGCGCGATGTATGTCTCACCGATTCGGCTGTCGGCTTCGTCGCGGCCGAGTTCTTCGAGCACACTCCACGTGGCGTGCTTGCGCAGCTCGGCGTCGACGCGCTCGACGGTCCGGCGGAAAACCGGATCCTGCGCGAGCAGTTCGCGCGCCATCGCCCACCATTGCGGGCCCTGCCCGGAGAACACGAAGACCGTCTTCGCGCCCGCTGTCTTCCCGCTACTGGGCAGTGGGCCGAACTCGGTGTCCTTCGCCTTGTCCCGCAGGGTATCTCGCAACTGCGCGACCGACGAGCACACCAGGGCCAGACGCTGGTCGTAGTGCGAGCGGGTTCGTGCCTGCGCCGACGCGATCGCCGTCAGCCCGAGCGCGGCAGTGTCGGGTGCGGCCAGGAAATCGGCGTAGTTCTCGGCGTAGGAACGCAGCGCATCCCCGGTCTTGGCACTGAGGGCGAACAACACCGGCACGTCGTCGGCGTGTTCGGCCACCGGTGCGGGCGGCAGGGCGATGGCCGGTGCGGACGCCAGGACCACGTGCGCGTTGGATCCACCGAAGCCGAACGAATTCACTCCAGCGACCCTGGGCCCGCTCGTCGGCCACGGCTGGCGCGTCCGCGCGAGCCGCAGCCCGAGTTCGTCGAAAGGAATTGTCGGATTCGGTTCTTCCGCATGCAGATTCGCGGGAATCTCGCCGTTGTCGACGATCAGGCACGCCTTGATGATGCCGACCATGCCCGCCGCCGACTCGAGGTGACCGACGTTCGACTTCACCGCACCGACGACGCAGGCGTTCGCGCCGCTGCGCCCGGCTCCCAGTGCCTTGCCCAGCGCCCGCGCCTCGATGGGATCACCGACAGGGGTACCCGTCCCATGGGCTTCGATGTATCCGACCTCGGCCGGGTCGACGCCCGCGTCACGGCACGCGTCCAGGATCATCTCCGCTTGCGCGTGCTCGCTCGGGACCGAAATGCCGGTCGTGCGACCATCCTGATTCGTCGCACTACCGCGAAGTACCGCGTAGATCCGGTCGCCGTCGGCGACGGCCGCGGACACCGGCTTGAGCACGATCGTGCCCGAGCCCTCACTGCGGATGTAGCCGTCGCCGGTCTTGCTGAACGACTGGCACCGGCCCTCGGGGGACAGGAAGGTGCCCTGGCTGAACCCGATCGAGGCCTCGGGCAGCAACAGGGTGCTGACGCCGCCCACGATCGCCATCGTCGCCTCGCCGGAGCGGATGCTGCGGATCGCCAGATGAATCGCGACCAGCGAAGACGAACAGGCCGTGTCCACGGTCATACTCGGCCCGCGAAGGTCGAGAAGATACGACACACGGTTGGCCACAATGCAATTCGTGACGCCGGTCATCGTGTGACCGCCGATCAGATTCCGGTTCTCCGGATTGAGCTGGATGATGCCGTAGTCGTGTCCCGAAACGCCGGCGTACACCGCCACCTTCTCGCCCGCGATGTCCTCGGGGAGGATTCCCGCGTCCTGGAGAGCCTCCCAGGTCGTTTCCAGGAACAGTCGCTGCTGAGGGTCGATCCGGGCGGCCTCGGTCGGGGTGATGCCGAAGAAGTGCGCGTCGAACGACGAGACATCGTCGAGGTAGCCGCCCGTGTGGGTGCGCATGTGCCCCGGCCTGCCCGCATCGTGGTCGTAGAAGGCACTGGCCGTCCACCGGTCCGCCGGAACCTCGCGGACCGCGTCACGTTCATCGATCAACAGTTGCCAGAACTCGCGCACATTGTGAACGTTTCCGGGAAAACGGCAACCGATTCCCACGACGGCGATTCCCTCGTGCGTGTCCGCGACAGCATCGATCTGGGAGTTTTGGATGGAATTCATTTGCTGACCTCATTCGTGGCGAAATATCGATCGACGTCACACACGCTGTTTTCGCAGCAGGGAAGGCATCAATTGCTTCTGGTGGGTGTGTCGTCTTTCAGGTACCGGAATTCAATTCTCGATCGACGCGGAAGACGTCGCGCCAACGCTGCGACCCAGCTCGACCGGAACATGCTCGTAGCCACGGAAGGTCAGCTGCGAGCGAAGCCGGGGCGGGGCGGCCGGGCGCATATCGGGGAAGCGGGCGAAGAGGGCGCGCAGTGCGTGACCGGCTTCCATCCGGGCCAGGTTGGCGCCGAAACACGCGTGGACACCACTGCTGAAGGCCAAGTGCTCGTTGGCGTTCGGGCGGGCGATATCGAACCGGTGGGGGTCGCTGAACACCGCCGGATCGCGGTTCGCGCCTGCGAGCGAGAGCATGATCATGGCGCCCTGTGGCAACTGGACGCCCGCCAGCTCGAGATCGGTCAGCGCGGAGCGGGCCGTGATGAACACCGGCGGCTCGTAGCGCAGTACTTCGTCGACGGCGTTGGGCCACAGTTCCGGCTCAGCGCTGAGCCGGTCGAGTTGTTCTCGGTGCGTCAGTAAGAGGGTCACGGCATGGCTGATCAAATTGGCGGTCGTCTCGAAACCGGCGCCGATGATGATGCTGGTATTGGCCTTGAGAGCGTAGTGATCGAGGTCGCCGCCCTTGATCATGTTGCTCAGGACATCTTCGCCCGGTTCCCGGCGCAGCCGCTCGATGTGCTGGTCGAGGTAGTCGTTGAGTTCCTGGGCGGCACGCATGGCGCGGTCGTAGGTGCGCCAGGAGATGCCGACGTCGAGCATGGGTGTCATGGCCTCGCCCCAGTGCAGGAACTTCTCCTGGTCTTCGCTGGGCATGCCGAGCATTTCGAAGATGATGGCGATGGGCACACGCGAGGCGAACGCCTCGACGAGATCGACCGACGCACCGGAGGGCAGCGCGTCGAGGAGCTCCTCGGTGACGGTCTCGACTCGGTCCCGCAGCCTGTTGACCGCGCGCGGGGTGAACGCCGAGACGACCGGGCGGCGCATCGTGGTGTGTTCCGGCGGGTTCATCCGTAGCATCGCGGGCGGATCGGCCGGATTCGCCGGCGGCGGCACCCGGTTCGCCAGCTTCTGCAACAGCTCGGGTATCTCGATCCTGGCAGAGCTGCGCACGCCGAACCTGTTGTCCCGCAGGATCGCCCGGGACAGCGCGTGGTCGCAGGTGACCCAGGGCAACGGGGTTTTCACCAGCGTGCCCTTCGCTCTGATCTGTTCGAGGTAGGGGTGCGGGTCGGCGATGCCTTCCGGCCCCATCATCCGGGCGAAGTTGTCACCGCGCCGGGATTGAACGCGCAGCACTGCCCGTGGTACGCCGTGTAGCGAAAGCCATCGAAGTCGATACTGCAGCGTCATATTATCGGCAACCTGTTTCCGAAATGATAATTCGCTGACACGGCACGGAATGGCCGGGATCTGGGAATTGTGAATTCATGGCGTATACCTCATTTGCCGATGCAGCCGATTATTCCGCGCGAGCAATTACCATGTCGCCAGCGTCGAGAATTCCTCCTGAGTCGAATTCTAAACGGATCGAATTCGATGGACATCCCCCCGAACGGGTGGCGTCGGAATCGGCAGAATTCGGCCTCATGGTATGTGCCGTATGCGTGGTCGGTGAGCTGGTCGAGTCGTCGCCCGCGCCGGCGTCGATCGCGGCGCCGCAGGGTTGAGTTCGCTGTTAACGGACAGCGTGGCGTGTCGCGAACAGGGGACGAGGATGCCTGGTTGCGGCCGCCTCGGCTGCCGCATGGGATGAGTTCCATTTATCCCAAATATGTTGTGGCACTACATCTTTGGATGCGAAATCGAGACCGTTACGGTGGCTAACGGGAGGCCGCTCCGGCGCGACGAAGAGGGTATGACTCTCACGAACAGCACTTCCCGAAAGTTCTCGGCCGTGGTTGTTGCCGCCGCCGCCGCGCTGGTCGGCTTCGCCGGCCCGGCTACCGCGATCCCCTCGGATCCGGTAGTCCAGTTCACCCCCACGATCAGCCGGATTCCTGGCGCCAACTGCGCGGCGATCATCAATGCCAAGACCGTGCCGCAGCCGCAGTCCGGCGTGTTCGGTGTGAAGGTGACGATCACCCAGACCGGCGACTTCTGCCAGCGGTACCGGGTAGCGGTGCGCTTCCGCAATCTGGATTCCGGGTACAGCGACGGGCAGTCGCATGCCGTCGAGAACGGTCAGCTGGTGAATTTGCCGGACAGCGTGATCGTCGGCATGGGCACCGGGCCCGGCAAGGGCCGGGTCGAGGCCTGGATCGTGACCACCGACGAAACCATGCCGCAGCATCAGGAGCTCGAGCACATCTCGGGGCGCGCGAGCTTCACGCTCGGCTGAGCAGGGCGGCGGGTCAGGGCCTCGAGGTCATGACCCGCCGCTGTCAGGCCTTCGGGCGGGCGCGGAAGTGGGCGCGTTCGCCCTGTTTGCCGAAGAGGCTGAGGAATTCGACCGATTGTTCGTCGGCGGCACCGAACCAGTGCGGGACATGGGTGTCGAATTCGGCGGCCTCGCCAGGCGCGAGGATGACTTCGTTGTCGCCGAGGATCAGGCGCAGACGGCCGTTGAGCACGTACAGCCATTCGTAGCCCTCGTGGACCTGCGGGGTGTCCGGGCGATTACGCGCACCGGGGGCGATGATCATCTTGAACGCCTGGATGCCGCCCGCGCGTTTGGTGAGCGGGAGCATGGTCATGCCGTGGCGGGTGATCGGGCGCAGGTGGATGCGCGGGTCGCCGGTGGGCGGGGCGTCGACGAGTTCGTCGAGGGTGACGCCGTGCGCCTTGGCCAGGGGGAGCAGTAGCTCCAGGGTGGGCTTGCGGGCGCCGGATTCCAGGCGGGACAGGGTACTCACCGAGATGCCGGTTTCCTGGGAGAGGTCGGCGAGGGTGGTCTGGCGCTGTTTGCGCAGGGCGCGCAGTCGGGGGCCGACCGAGTCGAGGGTTTGATCGAGGTCGTCCATGCTGTCCAGTTTGCCATGTCGGCAAAGAAGGTTGCCAGTATTTGCCGTTGGCATGCACTGTGGATTCTCGAAGGAGGTCGAGATGACACAGCTGGAAGATTCGTACGACGTAGTGGTGCTCGGTGGCGGAGCCGCGGGGCTGAACGCGGCGCTGATGCTGGCGCGTTCGCGGCGCTCGGTGGCCGTGATCGACGCGGGGGCGCCACGTAACGCGCCTGCTCAGGGGGTGCACGGACTGCTTGGCCGGGAGGGGATGCCGCCGTTGGAGCTGCTCGAGCTCGGGCGTGCCGAGGTGCGTGGATACGGCGGGCATGTGGTGTCGGGTCAGGTTGTCGCGGTCGAGCGTGGCGCTGATGCGCCGGGGTCGACCGACATCGAGGAATTCGTGGTCACCCTCGCCGACGGTCGCACCGTGCGAGCCCGGCGCGTTCTCGTCGCCACCGGACTCGCCGACGAGCTCCCCGAGGTCGCAGGCCTGCGCGAACACTGGGGCCACGACGTCCTGCACTGCCCGTACTGCCACGGCTGGGAGGTGCGCGACCAGCGCATCGCCGTGCTGGCGAGCGGACCCATGTCGGTGCACCAGGCGCTGCTGTTCAGCCAGCTCAGCGACGACATCGTCTTCCTGTCCCACACGGCCGACCCGCTGAGTGCGGAAGACGCGGAAAAGCTTGCGGCACGCGGCATTCGGATCGTCGACGGCAAGGTCGTCGAGGTACTCGGCACCGGCCGCCTGACGGGTGTCCAGCTCGCCGACGGCACCGTCGTCGAACGCGACGCCCTGGTGGTGGCACCCCGGATGAACACCCGCGCCACCTTCCTCACCGATCTCGGCCTGGTCCCCGAACCGCACCCCTCCGGCACCGGTGACCACATCCCCGCCGACCCGGTAGGCCGCACCTCGGTCCCCGGCGTCTGGATCGCGGGCAACGCCACCGACCCGTCGGCACAGGTCGGCGCGGCCGCCGCAGCCGGCGCCATGGCCGGTGCGCAGATCAACGCCGAGCTGGTGATGGCCGAAACCGCTGCCGCGGTGGCCGCCCGGAACGAATCCGCCTGACACGACAATGGCCCCGGCGCGTGTCGCGTCGGGGCCATCCGGCGGAACTCAGTTGCCGGTCGCCGGGCACACCGTGCTGCTGAACGGGCACGGCTTGAACATTTCCCGGATGAGCGTCGTCAACAACGCGCTCCCGCTGGTCGCGTCGGCACTGCCGCTGTCCGCGACCTCGACAGCTACCGTCGGCGCGGCCGCCGCGGTAGCGGGCGCCACCGCGCCGAGCGCCAGAATCGCCGCGCCGGCCATCACGAATTTCCCGATCGACACACTGTCTCCCAATTTTCGAAAAGTGTTGCCACAGAGTGGACGAGAAGGATGATGCCGCCTGAACCGACCGACCGGTAGCCCTGAAAACCGGGGCTGTCGATCAGTTCGGCGCGATACGACGGTGGCGGAACTCAGGGATCGCGCGGGCGATTGTGACGAAATCGGTGTCGTTGTGGATGACCGTTGCGTCGTGGCGCAGGGCGACAGCAGCGATCTGAACATCGGTGGTCTGGGCGCCACGGCCCGCGCCGATTTTCCACAGTGCCGTGCGGATTCGGCGCACGGTCGCCTCCACCATGTCGTCCGCGGGGAGCCAGTGGAAGACGGATCTGTACAGCTCGGTGAGGTAGCCCAGGTCGGCGGCGTTGCGGGCGCTGAACCTCGCCTCGTCCATCGTCACCGTCGACGAGCACAGCGCGCCCGTGACCGCGAGTTCGTCGATGGCACGTTCGACGGCTGCGTTCGTTCGATAGTGCGACATGACCGATTGGTCGACGAGATACCGCGGGCGAACGGTCATCGCTGTCATCGGGGTTCGTCCTGATCGGCTGTCAGTTCATCGGCGGTCAGAAAGGGGTTGTGATTCATACGCTTGAGTCGTGCCAGCGCCTCGCGCTGGCGGTAGCCCTGCACGAGCTCCGACATCGCGAGATTGATGACGGCCTTCTTCGTCGGCAGGCCTGTGAGGCGCAATGCTTCGGCGAGTAGCTCGTCCGGGATCTCCACTGTCGTCGCCATCACGCCTCCATATTTTGATTCCCCTATATTCATAATATCAGAGATTCGTAATATGACGATCGGTGGATTGGTGAGGGGGCCTATATGTCGTCGATTGCGCCGATCAGCAGGGCTCGGGCCCTCTCGGGTGAGAGTTGGCCGATGGTGACGTGGAGGGCGAGGCCGTCGAGTAGGGCGAGGAGGGTGTCGGCGGCGGTCGTCGGGTCGGGGTGGTGGGTGATCATGGCGGCGACGTGGTCGCGGAAGCCGAGGCCGTTGGTTGCCAGGGTTTCGGCGATCTGGGGGCGGACCGAGGCGAAGGCCAGGTAGCCGATCAGGATGCGGGCGTCGGCGGCCGATTCGGGGTCGGTGGGGAGCAGTGCGGTGAGCATCTGCGGTAGGTCGGGGTCGGGGCCCGCTGCGGAGATTCGGGCGGCGATCCGGTCGGCGATGGTGGAGGTGGCGAACTCCATCATCGCTTCCTTGCTGGGGAAATAGTGCTGCACCTGGCCCGTGGAGACCCCTGCCTCGGTGGCGACATGGCGCAGACTGATCGACTCGAGGCCGTCGCGGGCGAGTAGACGCATCACCGCATCGCTGATCGTCGCGCGTCGAGAACTGTGATCCACCCGCTTCGGCATCAGCCCATCTTTTCACAATGCACTTGTATTGCTGTGCGTCACCTCTTTACAATGCGAGTGTATTGAAAAGGAGGGTCCCATGCGCCCGATCACCCAGCTCGCACGGTCTTTCGTTCGTCTCGAAGTCGACATATGGGTGAGCCTGGCGCGGGTAGCCGCCCGCCGCCCCGACACCGGCTGCGGCACGCCGATTCGGTACGCGGGTGCGGTGTCGGCGGTCATCTGGGCGTTCATCGTGGTCAGTGCCGTGGAGATCCCGGCGGTTCACCTGCTGATTCCGTGGCCCGCGGCGCGGATTGTCGCGCTGGCGCTAGGGGTCTGGGGATTGTTGTGGATGGTGGGGATGCTGGCCGCGCACCACATGTATCCACACGTGCTCACCGGCGACCTGCTACGCGTGCGCTACCTGCGCCGCGTCGCCCTCGACATCGCGCTCGCCGACATCCGGGCCGTCCGCCACGATCTGCGGGCCTACGACGGCGCGAAATCGTTGCAGCTCACCGGAACAGGCGACGAGACACTCGCCGTGATCATCGGCAGCTCGACGAACATCCGCGTCATCCTGACCGAACCCCAGACCTTCCACACTCCACAGGGCGACTTCACGGTGAGCACCGTCGCGTTCTGGGCCGACGACCCGCAGGCCGCGGTCGCGAAGATCCGCGCGGCGATGCTGGATCGAGCAGTCTGAAGGTTCACGCCTGGTCGGGCAGCGGTGCGTCGACGCGACGGACGACTTCGATCCTGTCGATGATGTCGCGGTTGAATTCGCCGAGGTCTGCCACGGGATCCGGTATTCGAGGATCGCGCGGCCACCAGCTTGCCGCACGCGCTGCTACTCGGCCCCATCGGCCGTGGGTCGAGTCGGCTAAGGTGATCGAGAAAACCGCGGTGGGAGCCAGGAAGTCGGTGTGAATCCGACACGGTCCCGCCACTGTGACCGGGGCGCGGGCCCCAACGACGACCACGGCCGAAGGGCTGGAAGGTCGGGGCCCGCGCCGATCCGGGAGTCAGGAGACTGACCTGCCGCGGACACCACCAGGGGCGCGGACCCCGAGGCGGTCATTCATCCGCGTCGTCCGGTACCGGCGAGCGGTCTGCGACTCGTGTGCCCACGAGGCACCCGCGGCGAATGCTGTTCTCGTGTCCGGTCTCCGCCGCGAGAGGAACGACCATGCCGGACACGAGATCCACCGGTGTTGTAATCACCCGCCGACGTTGGCTGACGGGCATGCTCGCCGCCGCCGCGCTGCCCGCGGTCGCGGCCTGCGGACGGGGGGATGCGGCGAATGCCGGTGCCGGACCGACGGTGACCGACCTGACAGGCCGGACCGTCGTGCTGCCCGGACCGGTACGGCGCGTCGTCACGATCCCGATGCCCGCAGCCTCGATGATGATCGCGGTGGCAGGCCGCCCCGATGTGCTGGCGGGCATGAACGCCGCATCGGCGAGCGCCATCCGCACCGGATTCCTCGGCGAGGTCTATCCGCAATTGCTGTCGGTCCGCACCGATGTGGCAGGCGCGGAGTTCGCGCCCAATGTGGAGAGCGTCCTGGCCGCCGAGCCCGATGTGGTGATCCAGTGGGGTGATCGCGGGGCCGGCATTCTCGACCCGCTCACCAACGCGGGCCTCACGGTGGTCTCGCTCACCTACGGCACGCAGGACGATCTAGAGGGTGCCGTCACGCTCTACGGCGAACTGCTCGGTGCTCAGGAGCGATCCAAGCGGATCGTCGACGGTATGCGCGCGCGGCGTACCCGGCTGACCGAACGCAGACCGACGGGCACGTCACCTTCGGTGCTGTACATGTTCGGCGATGCGGATGGTTTTCCAGTGGCAGGCGCCGGCTCGTACAACCATTTCGTCACCGAATTGGTCGGTGCCAGGAACCCGGCGGGCGCGATCGCCCAGCAGCGCGCCACCATCGGCATCGAACAACTGCTGGCCTGGGACCCTGACATCATCTTGCTGGGCAACTTCGGCCCGGCGCTGCCCGCCGATCTCTACGGCAACCCGGCGCTGGCTAGCTTGCGCGCGGTCCGGGAGCGCCGCGTCTACAAGGTGCCGCTCGGCGGCTACCGGTGGGACCCGCCGAGCCAGGAATCGCCGCTGATGTGGGAGTGGCTCGCCGGACTGGTGCGCCGCACCGGTGCGCCCGGTCTGCGTTCGGGGGTAGTGCGCGACTACGAATTCCTGTACGGCACCGCACCGAGCGCCGCGCAGCTGGACACCATCTTGCAGGTACGTGCCAACGCTGGATCGTCGGACTATGCGGATTTCGGTCGCTGAACCAGCGCGTTCCGGACTTCCGCGCCGCCGAGCTATGCGGACCCGCCGCCGCGCCGCCGCGATCGGGCTGCCCATCGCGGTGATCGCCATCGCGATCCTCGCCCTCGGCGTCGGCCGGTACTCGGTCGGCACCGGCGATGTGACCCGGATTCTGCTCGGTCAGGTGCTGCCGTTGGACCCGACCTGGTCGCAAGCCCAGGAAGCGGCTGTGCTGCGGGTCCGGCTGCCGCGGGTGGTGCTGTCGATGCTGATCGGTGCGGGTCTGGCGGTCTGCGGGGTGGTACTGCAGGCGGTGTTCGGCAATCCGATCGTGAGTTCGCAGATCATCGGCGTCTCCTCGGGTGCGTCGTTCGGCGGTGCGCTCGCGATCGTGCTCGGGCTCGGTTCGGCGGCACTGGTACTCGGCGCGTTCGGGTTCGGTCTGCTGGCGCTGGTCGCGGTATTCCTGACCAGCCGCACGCGCGGGCCCGCGCCACCGCTGACGATCGTGCTGTCCGGAATCGTGGTCGGCGCGTTCTTCTCCGCGCTGGTCTCCCTGCTGACCTACCTCGCCGACCCCTACGGTGAATTGCAGTCCATCGTGTTCTGGCTGCTCGGCAGTCTCGCCACCGCGACCTACGGCAAGGTGGCGATCGCGGCCGTGCCCGTCCTGCTCGGTGGCGCGTTGATCTATGCCCTGCGATGGCGGATCAATCTGCTCTCCCTCGGCGACAACGACGCGGCCACCCTCGGCGTGCACCCCGCCCGGTTGCGCTGGACGTTGCTGGTCGCGGTGGCCGCCATCGTGGCGGGCGCGGTCGCGGTGAGCGGGGTCATCGGGTGGGTGGGGCTGGTCGTCCCGCATCTGGCGCGGTTGTGGGTCGGCCCTGACCATCGGGTGCTGATCCCGGTGAGTATCGCTCTCGGAGCCGCCTATCTGACGGTGATCGACACGGTCACCCGCAATCTCGGGGCCGCCGAGATACCGCTGGGAGTGCTGACGGCTCTCATCGGCGCGCCGGTCTTCCTGGTCCTGCTACAACGCAGCCGTCGACGGATGTGGTCCGATGACTGAGGGCGCGGACCTGATGCTCGACGGACTCGGATTCACCCACGATCGACAGGGGGAGTGGCTGTTCCGTGCGGTCGACTGTCGCTGCCGGGCTGGCGAGGTCCTCGCGGTCCTCGGACCGAACGGCCGGGGCAAGTCGACGCTGTTGCAGTGTGTCACGGGCCTGACCGCACCCACGGAGGGGCGCGTGCGCGCGGATGGTCCGATCGGGTTCGTCCCGCAGAGCCATCGATCCACGTTCGCCTACTCCGTGTTCGACATGGTGCTGATGGGCCGGGCGCGCCACCTGCGCGTGCTGGCCGTGCCGGGGCGCCGTGATCGCGAGATCGCGCTGGCGGCGCTGGATCGCGTCGGCCTCGCCGAGCTCGCCGACCGTGACTATCCCGGTCTCAGCGGCGGGGAACGCCAGCTCGTGCTCATCGCGCGGATGATCGCCGCGCAGAGCGCGATCTGCGTCCTCGACGAACCCGCGTCCGCCCTCGATCTGCACAATCAGGGGCGGATTCTGCGGTTGCTGCGCGAGCTGGCCGATGAGGGCCGTGCGGTGGTGCTGACCACCCACCATCCCGATCACGCGATGGAGATCGCCGATACCGCGATGCTGATGTTCGGCGGCACCGACGTCAGGACCGGCCCGGTCGCCGAGCTGCTCACCGGCGAGACGGTCAGCGCGCTCTACGACGTGCGGGCGCATTCGCTGATGCTCGACACCGGCCCGGATACCGCGCCGCGCCGGGTGATCGTCACCAGATACGACCGGCCGAACCACACCACCGAAACCGCTGAGAGGGCCTGATCCGTGCCATCCGAACTCGAACTCGCCTGCACTGTCCGACCATGGGCGCAGTTCACCTTGCCGCGAGCGCTGGCCGGGATTCGGGCGGCCGGATACACCGCGGTGGCACTGCCGGTGCACGGGGTGACCGAGGTGATCACCCCGGACACCTCGCCCGCGGCAGCGGCCGAGATCGGCGCGGTGATCGCCGACCACGGGCTCCGGGTGGTGATGCTCGCGCACGCCGCCGATCTTGACCGCGGTGACACGAACGCGCAGGTGACGCTGCGACGACAGCTCGATCATTGTGCGCGCCTCGGCGTCTCGACCCTGGTCGATATGGGGTGCGCCGAACCCGCGCACGCGGATCGCTATCTCCGCATGATGGCCGCCGCCGCGCCGTATGCCGAAGCACACGGCGTGACCATCGCCGTCAAACCGCACGGCGGGCTCACCCGGACCGCCGCCGACACCAGGGCGGTGGTCGAGCGGGTCGGTCATCGAGCGTTCCTGATCTGCTGGGATCCGGGCAATCTGGTGCACTACGGCGGCGAACCACCCGAGCGAGGACTCGCCGAGGCGGCGCCCTACATCCACGCAGTCGGGGTGCGTGACCATCCCGCGCGCCGCTCGCACCGGGCCGTCACCGGCGCCATGCCGCCGCCGATCACACCGGGCGACGGCATCGTCGACTTCGCCGAACTGTTCCGCGTGCTGGCAGCGCACGGTTTCACCGGACCGAGCGCTGTCGAGAGCGTGACCAAGCTGGGCACGCCGGACGAACTCGACACCGAGGCACGGCGGGCCCGCCTCAACGTCATCGACGCGATGGCGGGCCGCACGCCGAGCCGCCCGCAGCCCGAACCCGTTGTGCCAGGACGTGACTCATGCTCGCTCGTGGCCCGCTCGGTTGACGAGGATCCGATCGGCACCGCCCGCTCGTTCGACCGCTTCCTCATGCTCGAGCTGCCATTGCCATGGCCGCCGGGCATGGGCACGCCGGTCTGGGAGACCGACCGGGTGCCCGCGCCGCTGCGCGCTGCCCTGCGGTCCGCGACCCGTTGGGTGCAGGAGCGCGGACTCACCATGAAAACCTTTGCCGCGGCGCCCGACCCGGAGTACTCCGCGCCTGGATTGATGCGCGTCATCCGATTCGACCGGCGCCCCGGTGCGGCGGCAGCCCTGGAACGCATCGAACACCACCTGCCCGTCGACCGGGCGCCCGCACTGATCGCCGCGATGTTCGACGACGATCAGGACCAGCTTGCCGACTTCGCCCGCTACCGCGTCCACGACGAGCACCGCGATCTCGTCGTCTGCACCCATGCCTCGGTGGACTCCTGCTGCGGAACCCGCGGCTACCCCTTCTACGAGCACCTGCGCCGCCACCCGGCCGGCATCGGCAACGTCAGGGTATGGCGAATCAGCAGCTTCGGCGGCCACCGCTTCGCGCCAACCCTGGTCGATTTCCCCGAGGGCCGATACTGGGGAAATCTGGACCAGCACCAGATCTCGTGCCTCGTCGACCGCACCGGCCATCCCGCCGACTTGATGAGCTCCTATCGTGGCTGGTCGGCGCTGCGTGACCCGCACGAGCAGGTGATCGAGCGAGAGCTCCTACGCGAGTACGGCTGGGACTGGATCACACATGAGCTCAGCCTCGAGCCCCGCACCGGCACCCAGTACCGCGCCACCGCACACGATGTTTTGTCGGGCAGTACGCACCGGCATCTCGTCGAGGTACGCTCGCTAGGCACGCGCCCGATCCTCGTGGGCTGCGACCGAACTGCAGGGGAGCGACCGCACTACACCGCCACTCTCATCGCAGCGGGGCGGTAGGCGACCGACGGGGCGAAGCGGCGCGGTTCGCGGACCCCGACATGGCGGGTGGTGTCACCCAGTGGAAACTGACAGGCTCGGCGGTGTCGGAGTATTGACGCCGGGGTGGAGTCGAACCGGATGGGCACCGCCAATTCCTTTGCGGTGTTGACAGATTTGGCCGCCGTGTAGGTGTAGACCCCGAACACCGTGTCGGCGGGTGCTGTGGGGTGCCTTCACCGTGAGGGTGGCCGTGAAACTGCCGTCATCCGCGAGTGGAACCCATTGCTTACGCACGGTCCGATGGAAATCGAGAGGCACTCGGGGAATCTGGTCCAGTGCGCCTTCGCTGAGCACACACTGTGCTACCGCCCAATGAACCGAGCAGGACGACCGTGGTATCGCCCCCGGAGCCGACCTGACCGCGCAGAACGCATAAGGGCATCCTAACTCGTGTGGGAAATCCATCTCGCCGGGGAGTTGTCCGGGTGGGAACCTCCGCATGGACGCCGAGTCGGGCCGGAGGTCGCCGGTCGTCGGACCGAGCGGTCGAACCGTTCACGCGTGGTCGGGCAGCGGTGCGTCGTCAGGGAAGCGGCGGACGACCTCGATCGCGCCGACGATGTTGCGGTTGAATTCGTCGAGATCCTCTGCGGGGATCCAGTATTCGAGGATGTCGCGGCCGCCGGCCTGCTGCACGTCGTAGCGGTCGAGGTGGTCGGATCGGACGTCGAAACGGGTGACGTATCCCGCGCCGGAGGCGGGCACATTCCAATCGCGGGCGATCAGTACCGCGTAGGCCTCGTTGAGGACCGGGTAGAAGATCGGCTGGTCGGGTAGCCGCGGTGGCCAAGTGCGCCAACCGGATTCGGCGAGAAGCGCGAGTTCCTTGGGGCCGGTCGGCCGCCAGAGGGTGGTTGTGCGTGGTGCGGTTGTCATCGTCACTCCTTCGTGAGTAACGCACCGTATCCGAGTAGCCCGGTGGGGGCCAGACGTTATTCGGGTGCCGAGAAGGATTCGAGGCCGGTGACGCGGAGTAGGTCGGTGGCGGTGGCGCTGGGGGTGTGGGGCGTCACGGAGTAGATGATGACGGTTTGGTCGGTGTCGGGGACGTGCATGGCGTCGCAGTCGAGGGTGAGGGCGCCGAGGTCGGGGTGGGCGATCGTTTTGGTGAGGCTGTGCATGACGCTGGAGCGGCCTGCCTGCCAGTGCGCCTCGAATTCGCTGCTGCCGGTGCGTAGTTCGGTGAGCAGGCGGGTGAGACCGGGGTCGTCGGGGTAGGTCGCTTTGACCGCGCGCAGGCAGCCGACGCAGGCGGCGGCATTGCTGTCGGCCTCCTCGGGCGTCATGACGACGCGGCCCATGCCGGCGCCGAGAAAGCGCTGCCACATGATGTTGCGCTGGGTGACGGGGATCGCGGAGAAATCGCCGAACAGGGCCGCCGCCAAGGGAGTCCAGGCGAGGACATCGGATTTGGCCGAGAGGACGAGCACGGGCAGATCGGCCAGCCGATCCAGCAGTCGCAGCACACTGGGCCGGATCATCATCGGAATCCGTCCTGCCTGCGGCGGTTCGGACCCGGCGAGCCGATAGACGAGATCGCGGTCGATATCGGTCAGGCGCAGCGCCCTCGTCAACGCACCGAGGACCTGCTCGGACGGTTTGGGTCCGCGGCCCTGTTCCAGTCGCACGATGTAGTCCACGCTGACACCAGCTGACGTGTTATTAGTGCATACTATCTGACCTGCGGAAATGCTGCAATTCGATTGCTTCGGATTCAGCTGGTCGCGTTCTGATTGTGTCGCAGCGTGGAGAGGCCCCAGTCGGCTCGGCGCTCGGCAGCTCGCCTCTCGGGCGGTCCGGACTAGGTGCGGCGTACCGAGTCCAATGGCGTCGAGCTTGCGTCCGGTCGCTGCGCTGCTCCAACTGTTGGCCATTTAGAGGGACTTTTTACTCTATTTGCCTTCCATTAGCTGTGTTGGGATTGTGGTCCCGTCAATTGCTCCACAGCGCAGGATGTGAGGTGGTCAGATGATCAATACCACAAAAGATTTCGATGTTTGCCAAACAAACGAATATGCAGTGGATAGCCAGTCCGTTCGGATGAGATTGAGGACTCCGAGCCGATATTGCGCGCAGCGCAATATCGGGAGCAAGGGTCTGTATTCCTGCTGCCCAGACGATCCTGGTGCAGAGTGCCCGGTCTCGGGTAGTCGGTCCCAGGCTGTGGCACCTGGCGTTTCCGGCGGGCCGCGCGGCGAATTCCATGTCATCGCCCGTCTCGACGCTGGTGACAGTGTCGCCGATGTATTCAGCAGCGATATCTTCGATGTAGCGAGCGGCATTCGCCAAACGGCCGATTGGCCACGGTCGTTGCCGGTGCGGCAAGGCACCACGGTCGGTCTGGACGAGCTCGATCAGACGCTGTCCGCTGCCGGATATCAGCGTTCCAGCAGCTGGCGCAAGCGGGTCACTACCAGCGGTGTCGTGCGCTACTTCGCCGACGCGACTACTCAATCCTGCGCCCGTGGACAGACTCGATAGCCCCGCGCGAGGGCACCTCGGCCTTGCGCGATTTCTCGGTCACCCTCCCGCCCCTGCTGTGCGCGCGCATGGCACAAGACCAAAGGCAAGAGACCTCATGGATGTGCAGATCTCGGATTCGGCAGGTGCGCAGTGGTTCACTCGTGCCGCAGCAGGCGTCGGGTTCACCCGTCGACCTCGGCACGCGGCCGCTAGCACGGCCATTGGCTATGTGCGTACCGACTTGCCCGGCCCCGGCCAGTCGCAGTGTGAATCGCTGATTCGCACCGCTGCTGCCGATCTTGGCTATGACCTGCTCGGGACCCTGGTGTTCGCGGCGACACCGCTGAACCGTCTGCAGTCCTTGGTCACGGAGTGCGCCGTCGATGCGGTGTTGTGTCCCTCATTCGCCTACCTCGATGGCCAAGTGCCCACCGAACTGCTGACGGTCACCGACGTGATCGTTGTCGACCCGCCCATCACCTACTGCCGCAGGGATCCCCAGCTCCTGGACTGAGCATTTCCAAGGCGATCACGGTGGATGTTCGGAAACGCTCCTCGGGCTTGGTCAAGCCAGAGGGCGCTGGTGAGGATCTTGAGGTTCATTCCTGTTCTCCCTCGTCCCTGTTCTCCCTCGTCGTGTACGCGCTGCGCGGTGGCGTGAGCGGAGATCAACTCGCGCAGGGTCGCGACCGTCGTGGTGTCGCCCGGGGTGAGGGTGTGGGCGCCGATCTGGGCGCGGGTGATCGATCCCGCGTCCAGCAACCGGTCCACGAGTTGGGTCAGCTCCTCGGCGGTGGATGGGTGGTGTTCGTGCCACAAGGTCCACCCCCGATACCCGTCTGCTGTCCGGGGTGGTGGTGGCCCACCAGCGGCGAACCAATCGGCCTGTTTGGTCATCCCGGCGCGGCGCAGGAAACCAAGGTGCCCGTAAGGCCCCTGCTGTTCGGTGCCTTCGTCGACGTCGCCGCGATCCCATCCCATCCCATCGTTCCGGTCCCTTCTCTACTGCTTTCGTTGGCCGATGGCGGCGTAAGCGCTCAGATCCCACGTCGCGCGATGGCGAGGTGCGGTAGCCGACAACCGCCGAATCCCGGCGTTGTTGCCGTTGTCGTCGCGGTGGCGGGTGGGTGTCCACCGGTGCGGGGCGATCAGACCGGGTGCGAGAAGCTGGTACCCGGCGAGCATGGCCGTGATCGCGTCTCGTCCGCGCGGGTGATACGGGATGCCCGCTCGACGTAGGGTTTCGGCGGCGGCGCGGATGTGGTCGGGGTAGAACTCGTCGGTGACGTGGGTGAGCACCAGCCATGTCCCGACCGGGAACTGGGCGGTCAACTCGGCGAGCACAGCGGGGGCGTCGGGAATCGACTCCGCGGTGCCCGACACACAGACCGCCAAAAGTGCCGTCATGTCCATCACCGTGGTGATGTCGTTGAGGATGGCGTCGGTGTCGGTGAGGTCGGTAGCGGTGAAGAACCGGGTAGGCGGTTCGTGCAACAGCGCGCGACCATGAGCAGCCACGACGATGTCGGAGTCGACATACAACGTCCGCGCGGTGCTGTTGTGTTGTTCGGCGATGTCGTGAATGTCGGGGACGTGGGGCAGACCGCACCCGAGTTCGACGAACTGGGACACCCCGTGATGGTCGGACAGGTATTCGATCGCGCGTCGGGTGAAGCGGCGGGATTCGGTGAGCGCGGCCCCGATCGTGCTGCTCGACAGGGCCGCTGCTAGTGCCTTGTCGGTTTCGTAGTGGTCTTTCCCTCCGAGGAACACGCTGTGCAGGCGTGCGGGAGTGGGCTGGTAGGGGTCGATCAGGTTCCGTGGGCGGGTAGTCATAGTCGGCGCTCCTGCCGCGTCTGCGACGGAAGGCCCCCGACCACCTCCGGGTGTCCGTGGCGAGGGGCGCACGGTCTGGGAGTTGGTCAGGGCCTTCCAGTGTTACCAGTCATGTGGGTGGTGTGGGTGGTGTGGGTGCCCCCGGAGGCCGGTTGGGCGGCCTCCGGGAGCGTTTCCCCACCCTCGAACCGCCGCGGCTCGGGGTTCGCCGGTGTAGGTTCGAGGTATTCAGGTGGCGGCGCGCACCGAGCTCTTGGACGAACACGAGCGCGGCCGTGAGACACGCCGCGAATTCGATACGGACAGTTGCGAATTGGACGAGTAGCCGGATGTCGGGTTCCTCGGGGCGCGGTGACCGGGGCGAGGGTGTCATCGGGGTAGTGCTCGCTCAGCGGCGGTGAACAGGCATCGGGTGTGTGGTGTGTCCGCCTGCGCGGTAGCTGGTTGTGGGTGGTTCACGGTGCCCCCTGGGTGCTGGTGCCGGGTGGCTAGTCGGTGGTGTTGGGTGGACAGGGAGCGCGTGAGGATCGCGCGGGCGTCGTTGCCGTAGACGGCTTGGGCAGCGAGGAGTCGAAAGCTGCGGTCGGCGTGTTCGACGTCGCCGCGTCTGCGCGAGACCGATACGCCGTAAAGTTCTTCGGTATCGACACAGACTTCTTCGTCCTCCGGTCCCCAGATTCTGAAATGCCTTATGGGAGTGACGAATCGGTCGACGATCGGAATGATCCCGATCTCGGTTTTTTCTTTTGCGGCTGCCGCGAGTAGCGCGTGAACCTGTTCGGTCATCACATCGGCGCTTCCTGCGGTGCGCAGCAAGGCAGGTTCGCCGATGAGCCAGTGATACCGGCTACCGGGAAAGTCGAGTGAGTCTAGTATTCGATGCTTTCGGCAAGGGTTGCCTCGATGTCAGGGTCGTTCACTCCTCCGATCGCGTGTCCCCCGGCGAGGATGTAGGCGTGCAGGTAGCCGGGTGTGCGTAGCGGGTCCGGCACCAGATCGGGGTGGTAGGCGCGCTCGATACGCGCCAAATTGCACTGGCACGTGTCGTCAAGGGCCGACATTTGTTTCCTCTCGGCAGTCTCTTGCAGGCATGGGGTCAGTAGGGGCCGTGCCTGCGCGGTTTCGCCGCGTCGAGGACGTGGCGCACGCAGGCCAAGACTGTGCTCCCGGACGGCCGGAAGGGGGTGGTCGCGGGGACTATCCACGTTCGGCGGGTGTGGTGGTCTGGGCTCGGAGTCGGCAACACGATGGTGCCGTCGCGGATCACGACCACGTGCGCGCGCCAGAGTTCGGCGAGCGCGGAAGGGTCGCCGATCGGGTGCATATCGGCAGTACGGACAAGGTAGGACCATGCTCGCGCGCGAGGGTGGCCGATAGTCGGCACGGACCGACGTTGCGGCGCTGCAACTCGACCTTGACCCGTTGGGCGAGATCGGTCGGCATCATGACCGCGCCAGTCGATCCGGCCGTCATCATGATCTGGCCTGTCACGGTGTCCACGAACGTCGGCAGGCTACAGATTCGCCGGTAGAACATGCTGCGCGAGAGCGGCGAATCATGCATGGCGGCAGGACTTTTCGCGTACGTCATCGCTCACTCCTCGGGCGATGGGCGGCCTGGGGTCGCGGTGGCGAGAGCGACGATGCGGTGAATATCGGTGACTTCGCACCCGAAACCGGCGACCTCGAGCAGGTCGGTGAGTTCACCGACGGTGAGCGGCCATTCGCCGTAGGTGGACAGCAGCCCGACCGCTTCGGCGTGGGGCAGGTGCGGGTAGAACGTTTCGGCCACTGCCGCGCGCATCGCCGCGACCGACAGGGGCGGGTCGGGCTGGATCTGGTCGGCCAGGATCAACATGCCGTCCTCGCCGAGCACGCGCCGCAATTCCCGCAGCACCGCCAACTGTTGGGTGGGCGGTACGTGGTGGAGGGTGAACGTCGACACGACCAGATCGAACCCGCCGTCATCGAACGGCAGCGCGCACAGGTCGGCGTAGACGAACGAGAGCGACCCGCGTGCTTTGTGGGGTGCGTGGATTCTGGCTTGGTGCAGCATCGCTGGTGAGAGGTCGCAGCCGACGATGTCGGATTCGGGGTGTAGGCCCTGGATCAGTCGTGCCATGGTCCGGCCGCTGCCGGTCCCCGCGTCCAGAGCGGTACAGGGCCCGGTGGGCAATTGCCGCGAGATCTGGTCCAACACCTGTTCGCGTACCGGGGCGTGGGTGAAATCGGTGTCGAACCCGTCCGCGCGGCGGTCCCAATGGGCCTCGCGCGCGTCGATTCCCGGATCGGCGGTCGGGGTGGTGTCGTATTCGGTACTCATGGCTGGGCCTTGAGATCGATCGGTGGCTGTGCGCCGAAGTGCTCGGCCAGCAGGGCCGTGAGTCGGCCCTTGGCGGTGGTGAGGTCGGCGCGGTCGCGGCCGGGGCCCGCGTGGATGATGAACAGGGCGTCGCTGGTCTGCGGGGTCGCTTTGGACTTCTCGCACTGGCGGACCTCGAGTCGACACAGCACGTCTTCGTCATTGAGGTAGGCATATTCCCCGGCAGGCACCGGTACCGGGCCGGTCGCGCCGAGGGGCACGAATCGTTCATCACCTGTCGTCATCGCCAACCGCACACCACCGGCGATCGATGCCAGATCGTGTGCGCCGAACGCGAACCGGGTTTCTGCCGAGACCAGGTTGTAGATGTCGACCAGCGGGTTGATGCGAGGCAACCGTCCGGCGCGGTGCAGCAACCGCAACAGTGTTTCCGGTGCCGCGATTTCGCTTTTCGCGGCTTTGCCGACCTGGGCGTGCAGGGCCCGGAAGGCTTTGAACTCGGGTTCGGTCTTAAGGGTCTTGGGGTCGGTCGCGGCGAGTATGGACTTCTCCGAGGTCACGATTTCGTGGTCGAGTGTCGGGCTGGTGTCGGTGGGCACGGTGATACCGGGAACGATGAACGCGATGGCTTGGATGCCGAGGTCGCTGACCTGCTGATCGATGCTGAATGTGTTCACTGCGTCTCCTCGTTGATTGGATGAAATACGGTGCGGGGGTTAGTCAATCGCTGATTGCGCGGCGCGGTCACATCGTCTGTGGGTGTGGCGGGCGTGGTGGTGATGAAACCGGCTTCGCGCATGGCGTCGAGTGCTCGGGTGAGGTCTGCAAAGGTGTGTTCGAGGGTGACGGGGATGAGGTCAGTCATCGCGCGGCCTGCCATGCCGGACGGTTCGATCGTTGCCGCGTCGATTTTGGTGGCTGTGTCGGAATGGAGCACGGTCAGTTCGCGTGCGAGGTCTTCGTCATTCATCGGGTCTCGCCCGGTTCGAGCCGCCCGCTCGATTGGCTTGGGGACATAATCCCGCGCTCCACTAACAGCGCGAACGCGCACCGCTTCGCCGGGCATTCCTCGCGGCTACAGACCCGGTGCTGCCGCATCAGAATGCGGGCGTAGTCGACCGTGATCCGTCCGCGTGGTGCGGCATGGTCCAGGACCGGCGACGGACGCCCCTCGTCTTCGTGCTCGCTGTTGATACGGTCCATGATTTCCTGCACCGTGACCGCGTTCGCGGCGGTACGCGGCACCGTAATTCGCTGCTGCTCCGGCTCCTGAATATCCCGCTGTAACCACATGGTGACCTCCCAAGTCCCGTGGTGCTCGTAGGCCCTACGGCGGGCGCAATGTGGAAACGAAAGCAGCCCGCCGTAGAGGTAAGACCATGATGTCGCAGCGCAAAAGCCTGAAGGGACAAGAAATTTGCTCCTTCTAGCCATACGTTTGGCCCCTCGTGCACACTTGATGTGTGGTAGCACCCCAGGTGGACAGGACCGCATTTGCTGCGCGCCTCAGAGAGGCTCGGAAGCTGGGCGGCTACACCCAAAAGTCGTTAGCCCCCGTCGCTCACGTATCGCTATCGCTGCTGAAAAAGGTGGAGCGTGGAACCGTGAACCCGACACCAGCGTTCATTTCGGCCGTCGCGGGCGCTCTACGCGTCGCACCCACCGACCTCACCGGGCAGCCCTATGCGCCTGTCGAACCCGAAGACGCCGAGGCGCATTCAGCTGTTGCTGTGCTGCGTATCGAGCTAGCCGCCTACGATCTCGACAACGAACGGGTGATCGAACCTCGCACGGTCACCGAATTGGAACCGGTTGTCGCTCAGGTGTGCAAATGGCGGCGCGCGGCCAGCTTTCACAAACTCGGCGATGCGCTGCCAGTCCTGCTCGGCGAACTCCGCGCTGCGGTGCATCGTTGGTCGGGCGCGGACCGGGACCGGGCGTTGGTGATGTTGTGCGAATGCTACTACTCGGCGCATTCGCTCGCCTACAAGCTGGGGTACAGCGACCTGTCCGCCCTCGCCGTCGACCGGATTGGTTGGGCGGCAGGCGAAGCGGGCGACCCACTGTGGTTAGCGGTGGCGCAGTTCCAGCGTGGCGCGTTGCTCACCAGCGGCGGCGACTGGAACGCTGCGCTGCTGTTTCTCGAACGATCCCGCGCCGAGATCGAACCCCGTTTGGGTGTCGGCCACCGTAGCGACCTCATCGCTTGGGGTGGCTTGCACCTGCAATCGGGTTTGGCCGCTGCACGGTCAGGTCGTGGCGACCTCGCCGACGACCACCTCAGCGAAGCGACCGTGACCGCACTGCGGCTCGGCGACGATCGGGACCACATCCTGTCGTTCGGTCCGACCAACACTGGCATCTGGGGAGTGGCGCTCGCTGTGGAGGCGATGGAAAGCGCAACAGCTCTGGACCGTGCACGGTCGCTGGTGATCCCAGCGGGGTCGCCGTCAGAGCGCGTAGGGCACCACTACATCGACCTGGGGCGGGCGTTCCTGTTGCATGGTGATCAGCGACGGGCGTTCGATGCGTTGCAGACGGCGCGCAGGATCGCACCGGCGCAGACTCGCTATAACCCGATGGTGCGGGAGACGACGCGGCAGATCGCGCGGGCCGACGCGCGCACGGTCGACAGCGTGCATGGGTTCGCGGTGTGGTTGGGGATCGCGGACCGGATCTAGGCAGGTAGACCTTTAGCGGGGCCGTCGTTTAGAAACTCGACGCGGGCTGACGCAACGTATTCGCTGCGCCCGTTGAGGAATGCGCGGGTGTGTGGCTGGCGTTCGTGTTCGTCGAACGCTTCACGGTCGCGGTAGACCTCGTAGAACAGGCGCGACAGCGGGGCGTCGGCTATGCGGTGTGTGGAGTAGACGAGGGTGCCGGGCTCATGTTTGACGATCTGGGCGACGAGCTCGGACACAGTGACGTCGAAGGCGTCGGCGGCGGCCTGGTCGTGGAGGTCGAATCGGACGACGAGTGCGAACATGTCCCGACCGTAACGCAATCGGTGACATGCATCTTTGGGGTGGGCCCCGGTCCACTGAGAGGCGGAATGCCGGATAGCATTAGGAAGCTCGGCGTCTCGCGGTGGACTAGAAGTCGTCTTCGTAGCCGCGCGGGTAGGGCCGAGCCGGCCTCGGCGGTGATGCGCAAGGCTCGTTCGATCGCGGTGGCCGCGTAGTCCTCGACCGGGACGGCCTTGTCGGGGGGCGTGCGCCATAGCGGGACGTGGTCAGCGGGCCGACCGGTTACGTCAGCGCTGACGAGCATCGGGAGCGCGCTGGCAGCAAGTACCTGGCAGGCTGTGCCGACCTGCCGATTGCGCACCAGGCCCAGCATGCCGACGGCATTGGTGTCACGTTGCTGGGGCTCGGGCAGACCCTCGGAGGCCAGCTGGTTGCGCAGGTGCGTAGATGTCGGACTGGGTGAGCATCTGTCCAGCTTCGGGCGTGCCTTCGCGCAGTAGTCTTAGCAGCCTCTCGGTGAAAGCCGTGCGCTGTTCGCCTGCCAGGGCCGTCGCCGCGCGATTGGCTGGGGCCGATGTCAGGGTGAAGGTGCCCGAAACCTCCAGTGCGGTAAGCACGACCTCCTCATCTGCGGCAAGTGGCTGACCGAGCTATCGGGCGCGATCTCACTGCGGGCGAACGTGCGGGTTTGGCGCGTGGAAAGCGGGAGCGCCGCAAGTTCGACTTCGACCTGCAGAATCAGGGCGTGCCGCTGACGCGGACACAGCCACAACCCCGAGACGATCGTGGTTCTCACACCTGACCGTTGAAAGCTGTTGCTGTTAGCGCTTTTCCTTATAGGACACAACGTAATTGGTTGTCCGGGATGTTCAGGTTCACGAGGTAGTGCTCGACGATCTCGTTGATGCACGCATTTGCTGCGATGGTGGCGCCGTGTTGTTCGCCGTCGACGGTGAGCAGTCGTGCGCCGAGCATCTCTGACAGTGCCGCACCGCCTTCGTGCGGGGTCAGCCCGTCACCGGTGACGGACACCACGAGCGTTTCGGGTAGGCCGGTGATGTTGTCGCCGTAGGGATAGTCCAGTACCTGTTCGTCGGGCCACCCCTCGCATCCGTAATGGGTGTCTACATCGAACCCGGGGTCCATGTACGGGGCAAGAGAATTGACCTCCGCGACGACGGCTGTTGTCTGTTCGGGTGTCGGCCTGATCTCGTCGAGGCAGTTGATGGCGAGGGTCGCTTCCGATGAATTCGTGTACGTGCCGTCGGGTCCGCGCTGCGCCCCGACATCGCGCAGTGCGAGCATCACATCGGCGCGCCCGGCTCGTAGCTCGGCCAAGCCTGTGATGACGCTGTCCCACGCTTGGCTGGAGTACAGACCGAGTGTGACAGCTTCGATCGCAGCGAAATAGGTCAGTCGACGCCCGCCCGCGGTCGGGGCGGGGGTGTCGAGGAGAGGTCGAAGCAGGCTCTGGATAGCATCCACCGTTCCCGCCGGATCACTTCCGAGAGGGCAGTTCCCTCGGTCTACGCAGTACCGGGACAGTTCGTCGAACGAGCGCTGTACGCCTGCGAACAGTTGTGTCTGGCGTTCGAGGACATTCTTGCGGGGATCGACCGCGCCGTCGAGGACCATCGCACGGACCCGGCTCGGGTCAAGTCCAAATGCGTGGTGTAACGGGATGATCCCCGCGTGACCGCAGTTGGTCAGGCGGTCAAAGCTTCAACCGAGTCTCCTTCCTGCCCGT